>JBLINY010000004.1:0-96445 GCA_047638695.1 Acidimicrobiales bacterium
CCGACCCTAAGGACACGCAGCTCCCGACTCAATCCGATTCCGGACACAGATGTTCTGGTTGAACGCGAGGGTTCTTGGCGATGCCTGCGGCCAGCGTCTTCTTCGGAGGGTGTGTCTGTCTTAGGCTCCCAAGATCATGGCCAACTTGCCGAAGATCGCTGTCTTTTCTGGTCCGACTGCGACTATCTCCAATAGCCCCCCGCTCATCACCAGCAACAAGGCTCGGGTCGAACATGGGCTCGATCTGCTTGCGGGACGGTTTGATGCTCTACGACCACAACGTCTGGCCGCGCCGGTCACGGTGTACGTCGAGGCTTTGAGCGCGCATCCGCTTGAAAGCGACGCTGCTGATTTGTACGCACCCCCAGACGGTTGGCTCGACGACGACGGTGAGTTTCATACCACCGACCCCGGCTCGGGCTCGCCTGTCCACCGCATCACACTCGAACCCAGCGATGGGCTCTACCCGCTGCCGTTCATGGGCCGCCAAGCAGACGGATCACCGTGGGATGGCCCAGGCGTAGATCGCCTGTCCGGTCATGATCAGACCCGCCAAACGTTCTACCCCGACTCGAGTCGGCTCTACGAAGAGATCGATCGGCTCGGGATCGGTACCGACGGGTGCCCGAATCTGTTGTCGACCCGTGCCACGTTCGACCATTTCCGAGCAGCGCCGTCGGGCGGTTACCAGAGCGCACCCCATCTCGAGGTTCCTGGCGAGGATTACTTCGGCTACTACCCCTATCACCTGCGCACCGAACCTCACCTCGGGTCGTTGGCTCAGGCCACAAACATGGTCCAGAGCGCTCTTGACACCGGTGAGTACATCGGAGCGCAGTGGTTGGAGGGCAGCTCCACCACCGAGGAAACCATGTATTGGCTGGGTTTGGTCATCGACACCTCAGTCCCTCTTGTCGGTCATCTCGCACAGCGAGCCCATCAACTGGCCGGCGCCGACGGCGACCGGAACATCATCGATGGGGTCGAGTACCTGACCTCGGGTGTCGCGCTCGACGAGGGCGGTCGAGATCGTGTTGGCCCAGTCGTTCTCGTCGACGAGGTCGTCTTCGCTGCCCGCGACGCAGCGAAGACCGATGCCAGGCCAGGCAACTTCGTCGCCACTGGGGGACACGGAGGGATCGTGGGGACGATGGGCGGCGCCGGTCCGCCCAAGCTGACGTATCTCCCTACTCGACTCCATACCTATCGAAGCGAGGTACATCTGGGCCGGATGCCAACATCGGTGCCCGCGGTGCACGGCGAAATCGGCGACCTGACCGCCGTAACGACAACCGTTAAGGATGAGACCGGCAACCTATTGGCCGATGCAATGCCTCAGGTCCAGATCGTCAAATTCGGTCGGTACCACGGACCAGACGACGGTCTTGAGATCATCGAGCGCACCACGGCGAACCTCGCCGCCGGTTCCCTGGGCGGATTCGTGGCCGAAGGCATGTCGCCTTACGGAATGATGAGCCTCGCCCACGACGAGGCGCTGCGCATTGCTGCGTTCTGCGGTCATCCGGCTGTCGTGGTTGGTCGGGGCAACACGGGTGGCATGGCATCTGACCTCGGACCGCTGCTGGTTGCCGGTGACAACCTCACCGCCACGAAAGCCCGGATGCTGCTGATGGCCTGCTTGCTCCGTTTCGGAGCGCTACCGCCGGCCAAAGACCCGGCTCGCCCAACGAAGGACGAATACCGAGCAACGAGGGCCGCGATCTCAAACCTGCAAGAAATTTTCGCCACCCACTAGTTCATTCGCCGCTGTGCGAGAAGGCGCTCGATCGATTCGTGGAAGTGAATGAGCGAGGGTTCGTTACGGCCGAACACGATCTCCTCCTGTGCACCGGAGCGGAAGGATCGCTGCATCTGTTCGCACATGACGTAATCCTCCTGGTCGATGACGTCCACGACGATGTCGAGCGACTTGGACCAGCGGCGTTGGGACTCTTCGGTGACCGCAGGCTCCTTGGCATACAACGTGGTGACCGACGTCGTCCGGTCCGGTCCTTCGGGGAAGAATCGAAAGAGCTGCACGTGGTTCTGCTGGTAGATCAACACGGTGTTGGGGACGATGAAATAATTGACCGTGGCGTATGGCAGCAGACTCCACTCTTCGCGCGGCTTTGAGTCCAGTTCGTCGATTGCTCGGCGCGGAGCGGCTATCCGGCCGTGAGGCCCGAACGCATCGTTTACCGCGTTGTCGGAATGGATGTAGGGGTCGATCGTCGCATGGTGCAAATGGCGAATGTGGTACGGCTCGCAGTAGGTGTCGTACATGAGCTTCCAGTTCATGTCCCGGACGCTCGAACGGGTCTCGATGAAGCTGTATTCGCCAAGATCGAAGGGCGCCAGCTCGTCTTCGACACCCGACAGCCATGCGGTGGCGTCAACTGTGCCGGGAGCAGAGTCGAGCTGCACGAACACGAGGCCGGTCGACTCGTCACACCCGAACTCGGACAGCCCATGGTCGTCCCGGTCGAGCCCGTCGAAACCGGGACTATGGGTTGGGTTGATCAACCGTCCGTCCAGACGGTAGGTCCAGCCGTGGTAGGGGCAGGACAACGACTTCCCTGCATTGCCTCGGCCGTCGGCTACGCATGCACCACGGTGCCGGCACACATTCCGGAACCCTCGCACCTTTCCGTCCAGGCCGCGCGTGACGACGATGGGTACATCCGCAATTGAAAGCGTGATGTAGTCGCCCGGATTCGCCACATCACCCGAAAGGCAGGCGAGGACGGGGCAGCCGAGGAACAGCCGCTCGATCTCAACCTCATAACGCTCAGGGTCGACGTAGGTATCGATCGGGTTGCGATACATCGCCGGCGCCAGATCGGTGGTGTTCCCCGCCGCTCGGTGCGCCATGATCCGGTCTACGAGTGCGAGCTGTTGATCCTGGTCCATCGCTGGCAGCCTCCGTAAGAGTCGTGAATAAACCTACATCGGTGGCCGGATCTACGAGTTAGTCGAGGGCGCTGAGCTGGTGGGTGACGTCTCGCCCAACGCGTGTTGCCCAACGCGTGTCGCCCGTGACCGACCGCGCCTCGCGTTGTAGCGTTCGCAGCATGGAGACCGAACAGACCAGGAAGTTGATCGAGGACTACTACGCCGCGGCGGCGGTCGGGGACAGGGAGGCGTTGGCAGAGATGCTCACCGAGGACGTGCAGTGGAGCGCGGCCGAGACCGTTCCCGTCGAGCCGGTCCAGGGTCGACGAGTTGTGTCATCGGTTGTCAGTGGCCGCGGTCGCGAGAAGATGTTCGACATGGACACCTACAAGCTCGACGTCCATCGGAAAATCGTCGACGGTGACACCGCAGTCGTGCTCCAGGCCATCTCGGCGAAGACCCACGACGGCAAGCAGTACGACAACGAGTATTGCTGGGTCTATACCTGTCGCGACGGCCAGATTGCCACCATTGTCGAGTATGTCGACACGTGGAAGGCAGCCAAGGTCTTTGGCTGGACCTGAGCAGCACATCTTTGCTCGATCCACAGGGCCGAGGGGCGATTCGTCGACTATCAGTCAGGAATGACAGCATCCGCTCATGGTTCTGAAGACGGCAGACAACGGACGAATTCGCACCCTCACCATCAACCGACCTGATGCGTTGAACGCCATGAACAATGACGTGTTCACCGCCATCCAGGAGGGACTCGATGCCGCGGTCGACGATGACGGTGTGGCCGTGGTGGTGATCACCGGTGAGGGGCGAGCGTTCTGCGCAGGCCAGGACCTGACCGAGATGCTCAACGTCGAGGACGGAGTTAAACACCAGTTCCCTGCGATGCTCCACCGCCTCACTACGTTTCCCAAGCCGATCATCGCTGCCGTCAACGGCCTCGGCGTCGGCATCGGCATGACGCTTTTGGCCCACTGCGATCTGGTGTTGATGGCCTCCGATGCCAGGCTTCGCACACCTTTCCCGCAGTTGGGTTTGGCACCCGAGGCCGGAAGTAGTTGGACGTTTTCTTCGGTCATGGGATGGCAGAACGCGGCCCATGTATTGCTGACCGGCCGTTGGTTCAGCGCCGAAGAGTGCAAGGAGAAAGGCCTTGTCTGGAAGGTCTGCGAGCCAGGGGACCTGATAGATGAGACGATGACGGTGGCTGCGGAGATTGGGGCGAATCCGATTCCTTCGCTGGTTGCGACCAAACAACTGATGCTCGACGCCGGCCGGGCCGAAGCCGCACTTGCCGCTCACAAACGTGAACTGATCGCTTATGGCCCGCTGATGGGTGGCCCGGCAAACCGGGAGGCGGTCGCTGCATTCGTCGATAAACGCGAACCCGACTTCACAGCCATCCCCGGCCTGTAGGTCTTGGGGCCGAGCTAGGCGTCGGTGTCGACGACCGCGAACAACCGTTAGGCGGCAGCCTGCCCTCGGCAGTAGCACGAGGCCCTGATCGGGACTTCGGCCCGGGCGAGAGCCTTGTCGAGCTGCAGCTTTAGCTGGGCCGCCTCGACTGTGCCGCCGCGACGGGTCACACACTCGTGGAGACCATGCAGGCTCCACACGTTCCCCGGGTGTTGGCAGGCACGACTGAGTGTCGCATCGAGCCCGAGGTCGGCGCGGTAAATCGCCTCGGCCTCGACGAGTTGGCCCTGCTCGAGCAGCAGGGCGCCAAGCGCATGACGTGTCGGCTGCATCCAGCCCCACGGCTCGTCGTACGGCAGGCCGTCGTCCACCGCGACCGAGCGGCGAAGGTGCTCGAAGGCGGCCTCATGGTTGCCCTTGTGGTACTCGAGTTCACCCAGCAGCATTTGTTCGGCCACCGCCAGGATGTCCCGGCACGTGTTGTTGAACAACATGCGGCTTTCGGGCACTCGCTCTCGGGCTATGGCGAACAAGTCGCGCTCGGCCTCCGCTGCCGGAAAGTCTCGCCGGTTGGCCAGCGCCACGGTGCGCGCATAACGCATCATGGCGGTAGTCACGCAGTACAACTCCTCGTCGTCGGGCAGATCCTGATCGAGGATCTCACTCCAGTGCCCGAAACGGATGAGTACGTGCTGCTTCATCGGGATGAAGGCTTCGAACCAGTCTGCGAGCGGGCGCAGCGTCGTCTCGGGCAGGGTCTCGATCAGCTCTTCGGCCGCCTCGAGCGCGGGTCCCGGTTGGCCGAGGAACATGGCGCCGTAGATCTTGAAGTGGTAGTTGTGGCAGCGATAAACGGAGTAGAAATTGTTGGCCCCATCGCGCCGCAGGAACTTTCGATCGGCGACGATCGCTGTGTGATTGCGCGAGACGACGTTCATGTAGTCGCCACAGAGCACATCGATGTGGGTTGGCATGTGCAACAAGTGACCTGCGTCGGGAACCAACGTGCTCAACCGGTCGCCGTGGCGTAGCGCACGCTCGGGGTGCGGTGACATCTCCATCAGGTGGATGTACATGTGAAGCAGGCCGGGGTGTTCCCACGAGCCGTTGAGTTCGTCGAATGCGTTCTCCAGAACGGTGATGGCCTCGAGCGTGTTCGCTCCCTCTGCGGGGTTCCCCGAGGGGAGGTCCCAGAGCTGCCAGGGGGTGCGGTTCATCATCGACTCGGCGAACAGGCAACACACGTCCAGGTCTTCGCCGTGGTTCTTTTGCACGGTGCGCATCGCATCGACGAATGCGTCGTTCCAGGGCGAGAAGTCCTCGACGGAGGAGTCGACTGGATAGCGGTGGGCGAGTGCCTCGACAAGCTCGCGTTCGGTCGGTGTCGCACGGTCGAGCCCACGCTGGGCCTCGTCAAGAGCTTGACGGGCCTGGCTCAAGGCATCTGGTTTCTCCTCTGGCTCGAAAGCCTCCCAAGGCTTGTTGTAGTTCGGGCCAATTGCATAGGCGACACCCCAGTGCGCCATAACGCAGTTCGCGTCTGCTTCGATCGCGTTGTGGAAGCAGACGATGGCCTCCTCATGGTTGTAGGCGTACAGCCATACGAGACCACGGTCGAACCAGAGCTGGGCATCAGATGAGTTAGTAGTAACTGTGCGGGTGTAGGAGCCGAGGTCGTAGTAATCCATCAATCCCCCTTGTTCCGGCCATGCTGCCACAAGACGGTGCTGCTCTTCCGAGCCGCTCCTGTAACGACTTGAAGACACGACGAAAGAGAGACGCTCGGCATGAAGACCATCGGCCTCCTCGGAGGTATGAGTTGGGAAAGCTCGATCGAGTACGAACGGATCATCAACGAGGGTGTGCGGCGTGAACTCGGCGGGACTGCTTCCGCCGATCTCCTTATCCGGAGCTACAACTTCGCCGAAATCGAAGAACTTCAGGCCAGCGGTGACTGGGAAGCAGCAGGCCGACTGTTGGCTGCCGATGCCCGGCGACTCGAGGATGCCGGCGCCGAACTCGTTGTTCTCTGCACGAACACAATGCACGTGGTCGCTCCTGCTATCGAGGCCGCGATCTCGGTGCCCTTCCTTCACCTCGCCGACACGACGGCAAGATCGGTCGTCGGTGCCGGAATCACGACCGTCGCGCTGCTCGGCACTCGATACACGATGGAGCAGGACTTCTACCGGGGCCGGCTGGAAGAACATGGCCTCAAGGTGCTGGTGCCGGATGAACCCGACAGGACCACCGTGCACAATGTGATTTACGACGAACTCGTGCAGGGCAAGATCCGAGACAAGTCGAAGGCCGCTTACCTTGAGATCATCGACCGGCTTGTCAGCCGAGGAGTGAGTGGTGTCATTGCTGGCTGCACAGAGATCGAGTTACTCATCGGCCCCGACGACGTCGAGGTCCCCTATTTTCCGACGACGCGACTGCATGCAGAAGCCGCCGTCGTCGCAGCGTTGAGCTAACTCCGCAACGCTCGCCGGGGTCGAGGTGCCCCTCAACAAGTTGTCACGGGTTGTAGGTGGCAGGAGTCGAACGAAATGGGGTTGAGGCGAGATGCTGGTGACATGACGTTGTCTCTTGATTCACCACATGACGATGCAGCAGCGCTTGCGTACGTCGAGCGGTTTGCCGCCAGCGCTGATCGGGTTGAGACGCGCAGCGAGGTCGGCGCCATGGTCTGGCATCGATGGGGCGACCCAGGTCGTCCGCTGGTCCTGCTGCACGGCGGCTCCGGCTCGTGGACGCACTGGATTCACACGATCCCGTGGTTCATGAACGAACGGACGGTGATTGCGGCGGACTTGCCGGGTATGGGCGATTCCCCTGATCCACCCGAGCCGTATACGGCCGACAGTCTGGCCGAACTTGTCGCACGTGCACTCGAGCAACTGGTCGACGCCGAGGTGGCAGTGGACCTCGTGGGATTCTCCTTTGGCGGCATCGTCGCCGGTCACCTGGCAGCTAATTTCGCCGAGCGCGTTCGCCGGCTTGTAGTCGTCGGATCGCCACCATTCGGGATGGGTTCTGACGGGCCGGCCAACGATGTTCGCGCCGTCGACCCGTTGCTCGATTTCGACGCGGCGCGTGAACAGCACCGGCACAATTTGCAGCTCCTCATGATGGCGGACCCGGGCAGCGTCGATCCGCTGGCGCTGCGAATTCATCACGACAACCTCCGGCGGTCGCGGCTAGGCAGCCGCAAGGTTGCCCGCGCCGGGACTCTGGAAGGAGCGCTGCGTCGTGTGGCCTGTCCGCTGTATGGCATCTGGGGCGAGGAAGACGTCATGGCGTATCCCGATCTGGCATCGATACGCGAGCTCTTCACCAGCCCTGGAGTCGCGGGGCGTGAGGTACAG
Organism: Acidimicrobiales bacterium; assembly: GCA_047638695.1. GTDB lineage: Bacteria > Actinomycetota > Acidimicrobiia > Acidimicrobiales > SZUA-35 > JAHECQ01. Next base: position 7,695 of record JBLINY010000004.1, read on the forward strand.
AACTTTGACGTGCTGCCCGGTGTCGGCCACTGGGCTGCCTACGAGAGTCCTGATGAGTTCAATCGGTTGCTCGAACGGCGCTTGAACGAACCTCTGACATCTTGAACGAACCACTGACCTAGCGAGCCAGCGGAGCGGGTTTGGTTGTGACATGCGGGTTTAGGGTGCTGGTGTGACCGAGGGACTGCAGCCGCATCGGCAAGACGAGCCGATCCCGACTGGGATTGTGACGTTCTTGTTCACCGACGTGGAGAGGTCGACCCGTTTATGGGCTGAAGACCGTGATGCGATGTCGGCCAGCCTGCAGGTTCATGACCGGCTACTGCGAGACGCGGTGGAATCCCGGGCCGGGTATGTGTTCACCACGGCAGGTGATTCGTTCGCGGTCGCCTTCGGTCGGGCCTCGGAGGCGGTTGCTGCAGCTCAGGCTGCGCAGGATTCGTTGGCTGCCGCTGAGTGGCCCGGCCCGATGCTCCGGGTGCGAATGGGTTTGCATGTTGGAGAGGCAGAAGAGCGCGGTGGCGACTATTTCGGGCCCGTGGTGAACCTGACGGCTCGGCTCGAGGCGGCTGGTCATGGCGGGCAGGTGCTGATGACTGACCCGGTGCGTCAGGCCGCCGGGATCGCAGCATCCGATCTTGGTGTTCATGTGTTGCGGGATGTGTCTGAACCCTTGCAGATTTGGCAGCTCGACTGCGGCGACTTTCCGCCGTTGCGGGTCGTAGATCCGCAGTTGACGAACCCGCCGTCAGCTCCGACAACGCTGGTGGGCCGCAGCGATGATCTTGTTCGAATTCGCGGGGCTTTGGGTTCGTCGCGGGTTGTGACGTTGACTGCTGGTGGAGGGACGGGAAAGACCCGCCTGGCCATCGCGGTCGGTGAACAGGAAATGTCTGATCGGCCCGACGGGGTTTGGTTCGTAGACCTCACCCCGGTCTCTGACGAGGCGCTGGTTGCACCTTCGATTGCCGCAGGTTTGGGGCTGAATCTCGTGTCGCGTGACGCAACCGAGCAGATCCTGGACTACGTAGCGAATAAGAACTTGTTGTTGATCATCGACAACTGTGAGCACCTGATTGATGAGTGCGCCAAGTTCGGGCAACGCTTTGTTGCCCGCCCTGGCGGATCGGTGGTCTTGGCGACGAGCCGCGAGCGCTTCGACATTGATGGGGAGCGGGCGATACGTCTCGGCCCGTTGTCCACCGACGATGACGAGGGTTCGGCCGCGGTGGAGCTATTCGCTCAGCGGGCGTCAGCGGTCAATTCGTCGTTCGTGTTGTCCGAAGACAACGGGCCCGTGGTGGCGCAGTTGTGCCGGCACCTCGACGGGATGCCGCTGGCGATTGAGTTGGCGGCTGCTCGTAGCGGGGTGATGACACCGGTCGAGTTGTTGGCCGGGATCGAGGACCGGTTCGAGTTGTTGGCTGGGGGGCGACGCCGACAACGACAACGCACGCTGGAGGCAACACTCGATTGGAGTTACAACCTCCTCGAAGCTGACGAGCAGCAGGTCCTTCGAGCCCTAGGTGTGTTTCCGGGAACCTTCGATCTTGATGCTGTCGCCGCTATCACTGAACTGGGTCGGGTCGCGGCGGTCGACATCGTCGACTCGTTGACTGCGAAGTCTCTTGTGGTACACGAGGAGGTCGAGGGCAGATCACGGTTCCGGCTCTTCGAGACCACCGCTGCCTATGCAGGGCAGCGTCTGGCTGACACTGGCGAGGGCACCCCTGTGCGGGACCGGCACCTCAACCACTTCTTTGGCCTCGCGCAGCGCTACCCCGTTGCCATGTTTGCTGACCTGGCGGCACGACAGACACTCGGGGCTGACAAGGACAACATCGTGGCGGCTCACAACTGGGCCGCGAGGAAACAAGATTGGACCACCGCGGCGGAACTCCTCGTCCGAGCTTTCACGGTCTTTTACGGCCACCCAATCGAAGGGCGAGCACTGCCCGAGCGCTGTCTCGAGCAGCTCCCGCAAGATCAGCACCATCTCGCGATGTGCCTGGTCTGCAATCAGTTCATTCCCGCCACACAGCTTTGGGATATCGCACACCAAGGCGTGATCGTGCGCGCTTTGCGTGATTCGCCTACGCCGCTACACCAGGTATATGGGTACGGAATGCTGGCCTTCATTCTCAAGACCACCAATCCAGAGGCAACGCTTCAACTCCTCGACAAAGCCCTCGAGATTGAGGGATCTCTTCCGCCAGGAACCGACACCACACAAGCCGCCGCTGTCCGAGAGACCGTCGCCGGCACCGTTTCGCATCAACGCCAAGAGCCCGAGCTGGCCCTGCAGCACGCGCTCACAGCGATACGCCTGCATGACGAGTTGGGCTTCGACTCGGAATTGTCGGCCCAAGCGATCATCACGGCGGCCATCTGCTCTCTAGAGCTTGGTGATCCCCATGCGGCGCTCCAACGCGCTGACCGGTATGGCGCTGTGTCGAGTGGATTCGGCACCGGTGACGAGATCAGAACACTTGCCTGGCTAGCGCTCGGCGAACTCGACCGGGCTCGGGCCGCTTGCCAAGCCCACGCCCGGGTAACCGCCCCCGGTCGCCTCATCGGACAGGCCACCGACAGCTTGCTCCTACTCGCTGCCCTCTCTAACGCAGAAGGTGATGTCGCCACGGCGAGAGCGCTGGTCTTGAACCTGGGTCTCTGTCGCCACGACCAGCTGAACAGCCACTCGAAGTTTATTGCTGATCAGCTTGGTGTTCGGGCCGAATTCGATGCCAGCCGCCTGGGGCGGGCCGAGTGGGGTGAGGAAGAAGTGCGACGAACAAACGGAGCCGATATCGAAACCCTGCGTCTGGAAATCACCCGCCGAGGTTGGTAGCGAAGAGAAGGACGCAGGTGCAGGGGAGTGTGGCTGGTCAAGGTCGGCACCAACGGCGCCGGTGATCAGGCCAGGCAGGTCGGCCATGAAGACAGCGGACGGTCGGCACCGCTCTGGAAAGGACGTGCGGCATACCGGTCGAGCGCCTGCGCCAGGACGAGACGCGTGTCGGCGGGGTCGATCACCTCGTCGATCTTCATGACACCGGCTCCGTCGTAAGGATCGGTTGCAGCTCGCAGAGCGTCAGCTCGGACCGCAAGTTCCGCTTTCCGATCCTCAGGCGATAGCCCCGCCAGCTCGCCTCCGTAGAGCACGTTGGCCCCGACGTCGGGATCCATGAAACCGATCTCTGCGCCGGGCCAGGTCATGACGAGGTCGAAGCCTTGGTCGTTGCCTCCCATGGCGTAGTAGGCGAGGCCGAAGGCTTTGCGCATGACCAAGGAAAACTTGGGGACACCGGCTAGGCGCAAAGCTTGCTGGGCGGTGATGGCCTTGTGGAGGAGCTTGTCGTGCTCGACCTGTTGCCCGACCATGAAGCCGGGCACATCCTGCAACACGATGATGGGTAGTCCGAACGAGTCGGCCAGGAGCACGAGACGGGTCATCTTGTCGATGGAGTCAGGACCAAGCACACCGGCTTGGAACATTGGGTTCGAAGCCATGATTGCCACCGGGTGGCCTGCGATGCGGGCGATGGCGCCGATCACGCTTCGACCCATCTGGGGCCGAAGCTCCAGGTAGTCGCCGCCGTCGACAATCCGGGCCAAAACCGGGCGCATGTCGTAGGCCCGCCGTCGGTTCTCCGGCACCATCTTGTAGAGGGTGGGGTCGGGCACGATCGGGTCGGTGAACGGCAGCCTCGGTGGTGGCTCGTCGATGTTCTGCGGAAGGTAGGACAAGAACTGCCGGATGAGGTCGTAGGCCTCGTCATCGGTTTCGGCCACAGCATCGATTTGGCCGGTCACCTTGGCGTGAACGTCCACCCCACCGAGTTCTTCGAAGCTGATCTTCTCTCCGGTGGCCACCTCGATCACTCGGGGCGAGGTCACGGCCAGGCAGCTGCCTCGGACCTGCACCACGAAGTCGCTGTGCGCCGCGTAGAACGAGGAACCGCCGAAGCTCTGCCCGACGATGGCAGTCGCCATCGGGACCCGCCGTTGCCGAATCGGCAACATTCCCCCGGGGGTTACCGTTACGAATCCCTCGGTCCCGAGCGTGTCGGGAATTCGAGCACCCCCGGTTTGGCCGAAGTGGACGATTGGATTGCCGGCACCGAAGGCATGGTCGATTAGGCGCGAGAGTTTCCGGCTCCCGATCAGGGAACTGCTGCCCCGCTTGACGGTGATGTCATCTCCCCACACCGTGACCGGCCGGCCGTTCACCGCTCCATGCCCTCCGATCTTGCCGTCACCAGGGGTCGAGTCTTTGTCTGCGGGGTTCTCGGACCGAGAGAAGGTCCCGACCTCGACAAACGAATCGGTATCGAGGAACCCGTCGATGTGGTCTCGGATGGTTCGCTCGCCTCGGTCATGCATTGACTTGACCCGAGCCGCTCCACCCAATTCGTTCCGAATGGTGTCGCGCCGTTGACGGAAGTCGGCTACCGGCGCCGGGATGTCGGAGACGTCATCGTTCATCGTCGGCACCGTAGGTCACGAAGCTGCCCCGGCGAAGCTGGCGAGTACCGCCGAGCATGTCTGGACTTGCCCACACGCTGGCCTGAGGGCAAGACCACCCGAACTATTTCGCTAGCGTCGCTCCTCGAACACGAAGTCCTTGAAGCCGCCCTCAGCCACCTCGGTGAGGCGGTTGAAGTACTGCGAGCCCATGAGGTGACCGAGGAACTGGCGCGGTTTGCCGGGGATGTTCGCGCCCGTGTACCAGGAGTCGGTTCGGGGGTAGAGGGTGCGGTTCGCTATCCCGTTGATCTCGGCGTCCCAGCTGGCCTCGGCGTCCTCGGTCGCCTCCATCGCGCCGAGACCGGCTTCGTCGACGTGGCGGATACACGAGTCGATCCACGCCGTTTGTAGCTCGGCGCCAAGCGGCATGGTGAAGAACACTCCGGGGGCTCCCGGACCATGGATCATGAAGAGGTTCGGATACCCAGCGATGGTCATGCCCAGGTGGTTGTCGAAACGCTCCGCCCACTTCTCCTTCAGAGGCACTCCGCCTCGGCCCTTCGGGTTGAGCCTGAGCATCGAGCCACTGACGGCATCGAATCCGGTAGCGAGGACCAAAACGTCGATCGGATGCTCGCCGTTGGCCGTACGAACTCCGGTCTCGGTGAATGCTTCGATCGGGTCGTCGCGCAGGTCGACCAATGCCACGTTGTCGCGGTTGTAGGTTTCGAAATAGCCGTTGTCGAGGACAAGTCGCTTCGTTCCGAACGGATAGCTGGGCATCAGCTTCTGCGCTGTCTCGGGATCGTCCACGGTGTTGCGGATCTTGTCCCGCACGAACTCGGCGATCTCCTCGTTCAGTTCCTCGTCGACGTACACCCCGGTGAAGCTGTTGATGGCGAGGTGCATGCCGCCCCGCTCCCACATCTCTTCGTAGCGCTCCTGGCGTTCCTCGAACGTGTGGTCTGCGGGGTCAAGCTTGCTGGTCCGGAACGGCCAACCACCCCGGTACCGCATCGATGCTCGTAGCTCGTCCCAGTCTTCTCGGTACTGCTCGAGATCCTCCTGAGGCAACGGTTTGTTGCGAGCGGGAAGCGCGTATTGGGGCGTCCGCTGGAGCACGGTGACGTGATCGGCGGTCTTTGCGATCTCGGGAATCACCTGGACGCCCGACGAGCCGGTGCCGATAACCGCGACCCGCTTGCCTTCGAATGACACTGGTTCGTGTGGCCACCGACCGGTGTGGTGGATGTCTCCGGCGAAGTCGTTGATGCCGGTGTAGTCGGGCATATTGGCGACGAAGAGCGCCCCGATTGCACAAACCAGGAATCGAGCGGTGGCCTGCTCACCCCCGTCGGTCTCGATAGTCCAGTGCTGGGTGTCCTCGTCGTATCGAGCGTCGGTGACGAATGTGTCGAACTGGATGTCTTTTCGGAGGTCGAACTTGTCGGCAACGTGTTCTACATAGGCAAGGACGTCGGCCTGCGTGCTTTGTGTCTCGGGCCACACCCACTCGTCGACCAGCTCTTGGCTGAAGGTGTAGGCGTAGAACGGACTGCTCGGCGCATCGACTCGCGCACCCGGGTAGCGGTTGTACCACCAGGTACCCCCGACGCCGCTCGCGCCGTCAAAGGCCTTGACCGACAAGCCCATTTCGTCACGCAGGTGGTGCAGCGCGTAGAGCCCGCCGAATCCCGCGCCGATGACGATGGCGTCGTAGGTCGGGTTCGAGCCGACTGGTTGTGCTGTTCCCGAGGCGTTTGTCACGGGCCTAAGGCTAGCTAAGGGGGAGTGGTGACTACCAGGGCCGAAGTGCTCGACCACGCCGGTTCGAGATCTACACTGCCGACAGCCAGGCAACACATGAGGCCTTCACCCTCAGACACAGGGGTCAGACACAGGGGCCAGACACAGGGGGTAATTATGAAGGTCGATCTCTTCGCGGGTGGCATGAAACTCCAGGACGTGCAGACCTTTGCCCGTCGGGCTGAGGAGCTCGGTTTCGGGGGCATGGTCATGACCGAGGGCGGGCGAACCGCCTACTTGTCTTCGGCGGCAGCGATCCTGGCGACCGAGAAGTTGGAGTTCAACACCGGGGTAGCGCTGGCGTTCACCAGAAGCCCGATGGTCACTGCGGGGATCGCCTGGGAGCTTGCCGACGCATCCGAAGGCAGGTTCTCCCTTGGACTCGGTACTCAGGTCCAAGCGCACATCGAGCGGCGCTACTCGGCAGAGTTCAGCCCGCCCGGGCCACGCATGCGCGAGTACGTCGAGGCAATCCGCCACATCTGGGACTGTTTCCAGAACGGCACCAAGATGGACTACCAGGGTGAGTATCTGAACCTCAGCCTGCTCAACGGGCAATGGTCGGGTGGCCAGATTGATCATCCGGACATCCCCCTCTACATCTCCGCCGTCGGCCCGTACATGCTCAAACTGGCCGGCGAGTTGTGCGACGGGGTGCATGTGCACCCGTTCCACTCTCGCGAGTTCATTGACGGATTCGTGTTGCCGAAACTGGCTGAGGGGGCATTCAAATCCGGTCGTGATGTCGACGAGGTCAAGCTGACGGTCCCGGTCATGACCGTCATCGGTGATACCGAAGAAGACCGGGCCAAGGCTTCGTCCACTGCCCGCAAACAGATCGCCTTTTATGGCTCGACCCGCAACTACGCACGAGTCTTTGAGTTCCATGGCTATGAGGGTGTGTCGGCCCAACTGAACAATCTGATGAAGGCCGGCAAGATGGACGAGATGACCGATCTCATTACCGATGAGATGCTCGACCTCTACTGCGTCGTGTCGAGCTGGGATGAGCTGTCTGACAGATTTGTCGACCGATACGGCAACGTCGCCGACCGGGTGATCCCGTACTTCGCCACAAACGACTATCGCAAACGCCCAGCGGACTTCGAGCGATGGGCCGAAGCGGCACGCGACATCAGCACCCGAACGTCCCGCTAGTCGAATCAACTAGGGACCGGTTGACGTTCTCTTGTTCTGAGAGAGCCGTCGAGCGACGGAGAACAGCACCCCGAGGACGACCGAGGCCACGGTCGTTCGCGCCAGCAGCGATCGCTCGGGAGCGAAGGATCCGACCGTTAGTCCGATCAATCCAACGGCAGTGGCCAACGCAACCACCGTCGCTACTTCTACTACCCGACGCGTGATGACCGATGGGTCCAGAGCCAAGCCACCTCGACTCTCGATTGAAGCCAGAGTCGTCTCGACGGCGACGAACCAGACACAACCGACCACCAATGATTCAGCCCAAGCCACCTGGCCCTGCCCGCTGTCTGCCAGTAACAACCCCGCCAACATCGGTGCCGCGCTGGAAGCAACCAACCGTTCTGACCCAACGGTCGCCCCCGCAGCCAAAGTCAGTACAGCCACGCAAGAGAGCCGAACGACGGCCCAGTCGAACGAGCTTGAGTCGTGAGCAACAAGGGTTGCAGCCAGCCCGGCCAACGCGAGAGAGCCCAACAACAACCACCTGCTCAACCGTTCAGAGGCCCCCAGCCGCGATCGGGACTTGTTTTCGATCGAGCCCAATTCGATCGGGGTCACCGTCTTGCCACTCTGGCCAGTCCTCGTCGGTTGATGATGTCGGCCACGGCGGCATCGAGATGGTCACCTTGGTGCCACTGACCGACGATCACGCCGCGACTGGCTAACTGGTCGCGCACGGCTGCTCGTTCAGCATTAAACATTTGGAGGGCAAGGTGAGCTACGTCGGAGTGGCCGGGCCGTTCGTCAACGACACTGCGGGGCGACTCGATCACAGCAACGTCGTGGCCGGCCGCCTGCAGGATGTAGAGCGCGTCGACGAATCGTTTATCGAGCATTGGGCTCAGAGCAAGTACGAACGACCTCGGCGGCAACCCATGACGCGGAACAAGGCTCACGCTGCGTTCGGCCGCCGTGGCGTACAGCCGAGTTGCTAGGAGCGCGTCGACCAAGCGCTGCAGCTGCTGTTGCCCGGTGCCGGGAGCGATCCAGCGAATCACACCGCCGAGGTCTACCAGCCCTACCCGATCGGTGAGGCTTAGGTGGCTCTCGGCCAAGGCGATCGCAGCTTCCACAGCCCCCCCGACAACCGTTCGGAGATCGAGGCCGGCCTCGTCGAAGGAGTCGATCAGCAGTACCACATCGGTCGAGCGTTCCGGGTGCCGTTGCGACACGAGAATCCGGTCGGAACGAGCGCTGGCTCGCCAGTTGATGTCTCGCAGCGAGTCGCCACTTCCGAAGGGTCGAATGTCGGCGAACTCCACTCCCCGCGCCCGGTCGGTCGATGGATGGACCCCGCTTTGGCGTCTCACTAGCCAGGGGCTCAGCAGCCGTCGGAGGTCGAGCGGCGACGGGTGTACGCGTACCGACCGGGCATCCTTGACGGATCCGTGCCACTCGAAGAGCCCGTACGATTCGTGGAACAAGATGTCGAGCCGGCCGATGTCATGCGTCCCCCACACCCGGGCTGGAAGCGGACACGAAACTGAGATTGCTCGACCTGCATCGAGAGCGTGACCGGTTGCGGTGGCGAGGGCCAGGCTTGACGGGCCTTCGGCCGGCGAGGGCCAGAATGTGGACACGGGAGTGGGTCGGATCTCAATCCAACCATCGGCGTCACTCTCGATCGTCACATCGATCGGGACATCGTCTCCAACCATGACTCGATCGGCCTTCAGCTCAATTTGGGCCCGTACCGCGCCGGCACCCGTCGACGAGATCCCGAGGATCAACAGGACGACCCACGGCACAGCGAAGAGTGCAGCCTCCGGTCGGCCGAGCATTGCTGCCACAGTCGCTCCGAGTGTCAACAGCAGGGCCAGCGGAAGCCGGACCGTTGACTGCCGATTCAACGACCGAGCTCCCTCTTCGCTTCAACCACTGTCTGATCAACCACTGCCTGATCAACACCCTCGGGTGGCAGAGTAGGCGGTGTGGGAACTTCCTCAAGGCAGCTCTCGATCACCGACTCGCCGGTGACGCCCCGAACCCACAACTCGGGTCGCAGCACCACCCGATGCGCTAGAGCAGGCTTTGCCAGTGCCTTCACGTCGTCGGGGGTCACGTAGTCGCGAGCTGCCAGAACTGCTCGGGCTCTCGCCAACTTGATGAGCGAATCGACCCCGCGAGGGCTAGCGCCGGCCTGGACTTGGACATTGTTTCTCGTGGCTCGCACAAGAGCGACCGCGTAGTTGATGACCGAGTCCGACACGAGCACGGTTTCCACTTGGGCTTGGAGGTTCAACATCTCGGGTTGATCCACGACTGGCTCCAATTCGATCAGATCGGTTCCCCGCCGCAGTCGCCGACGCATGATCTCGGCCTCGTTGGAGGCGCTGGGGTAGCCGAGCGAGGTTCGCAGAATAAACCGATCGATCTGTGCCTCTGGCAGGGGATACGTGCCCTCGAATTCAACCGGGTTCTGGGTCGCCAAAACGATGAACGGCTCGGGCAGACGGTGCGAAACCCCGTCAACGGTCACCTGATGTTCTTGCATTGCCTCCAACAGCGCCGCCTGGGTCTTCGGAGGAGCTCGATTGATCTCATCGCCGAGAACAAGATTGTGAAATATCGGACCCGGGCGGAAGTCGAAGTCCTGACGACGTTGGTCATAGAGGAGTGAGCCGGTGATATCGGCCGGCATCAGATCGGGGGTGAATTGAATCCTGCTGACGCTGAGGCCGGTGACCTGGGCCAAGGAGCGGGCGACGAGGGTCTTACCCAGGCCGGGCATGTCTTCCACCAGAATGTGCCCTCCGGCGAGAATCCCCGCCAGGACGAGCTCAAGGGCATCTCGCTTGCCAACGACGGCGGTCTCGAGTCGGTCGAGGATCTGGTCGCAGCGCTCCGCGGCCGCTGCCACCGATGTGTGTTTGTTGGAATCGGCGGCCGCATCAAGGCTCATATACAGGGGTTCCTCGCCTCGTGGCTTCAGTGGAGAACAAGACAGCGAAAAGTTGCTCTAGCTCCGCTTGTGTCGGCGGGCGCTCCACGTCGGTTTCTGGATCGACTAGCCATGCAACTCGACCGAGCAGCTCGGCCGTGCGCTCGGTGTGGACCGTGCGATCGAGGCCGTAGTCGGTGCGCAGAATGTGATCAGACAGCATGATCAGACGCGGCCGCAGCCTGGTTGTTGTCGCCCGATCGCTACGAAGGGCGTTGGTCAGAAGACTTTCGAGGGTGGCCAACTGACGCGGGCGCGAGTCGACTGGCCGTTGTTTCCTCTGCCGCTGCCAGATGCCTCGAAACCCGTCGGGGCGGACGGGAGCCTGTTGGTTCATGTCTGTCAGAACCAGCCATCCCAGCCAGACCGTTGTGATCACGAGCCAGAGGTCGATCGATAGCCGACGACTCTGGCCGGCCAGGAGTCCCACAAGGAAGGTGAGGGCCAAGCCGAGTAGTGCAGCGGCCAACAAGCGACGGCGTGTCATGCTATCGACGCCCCGCTGGACGCGGTCGTTGCTAGATCGTCCCGGACCTGAGTGAGTCCTTCGATGGCGCGGTTTTGATCGACGACGCTGACGGCGTGACCAGAGAACCGGGCGATCTCATAGAGACGAGCGAGTTGGAGCACCGGGTCGGTGTCGATGTCGAGGTGAGCGATGGCGCGGCGAATGTGTTCCATCGGCGTTTCTGTGGCCAGCCGGGGCTCGCCGCGCGCAGCGAGCGCTTCCTCGAGTTGGGAGTAGGCGCGAATCACCGAGCTACGGGGGTCCGTGCCCAGTTCGAGTCGACCGATGACGATGCTGATCAACGGTTCGAGCTCGGCACTGCGCACCAAGCTCTCGACATCGTTTTCCGGCCGCTCGATTCGGCGTTTCGTCCAGATCAGGACACCTACGGCCAAGGCCAAGATGGCAAGTAGTGGCAACAACTGGTTTCGGCCCAGCAGTGGATCTTGTCCGGCTGCTGGTTCAGCTGCTTCAACGGGTGCCTGAGGCTCGGTTGGCGCGACGTCGTCCGATGCCTTGCGAGGGAAGAGCATGGCGAGGAGGACAAGCAGTGCAAGCAAGACCATGACTCGCCGCCGTGACCGTCGGTCCGGCGGTTCGGTTGGCCGCCGAACGTTGGTGGCCACCGCAAACACCAGAACTATGACAACGACCGCGACGTACAGAATCGCCAGCGGCACAAGGGCCCTGTCGAACCGAGGTGTACCCAACCATCGGGCGTCCTCGGGGGCCTTTCCGCTACTGCTGGCAATCACGAGCCCCCAGCCGATCAACAGCATGACGACAACCCCTCGGCGCATATCGAACCACGCGAGGATGGGTCGGAGTCGGGCCATGCGCCACAATAGCCGGACCGATTTCTTGCCAGGACCTAGCCGTCCCTTTCCCCGAAGTGTCCTGTCGACGTTCGTTTGGCGTCACGATGTCAGATCCGGATGGGTGGGCTTGCTGGCCAAGGCGAAGAAGACGATCGCCACGCTGGCCAGGATGGTCACGGTGGCGAAACCCGGTGTGAAGCTGCCCGTGCTATCCCGCATGAAGCCAACGATCAACGGCCCGCTCATTGTGCCGAGCATCATGATCATCGAAGACCAGCCCATGATCCGGCCGAACGAGCTGGCCCCGAAGTAGTCCGCACGCATGGCCTGCATCAGCGGTCCGCGAAGACCCCACGCCATGCCGTGGAAGGGTACGAACGCCCAGATCATCCACTTGGCGGTGGCGAACGTGAACAGCAGCATCCCTGTGACGTGACCGACCATGGCGATGATCGCCAGGAGCTGCTTGCTCATGAGGTCACCGAGAGTACCGCCCAGCAGCTGGCCGACCAGTTGAAGCATCAATAATGAGAAGCCGACGAAACCGGCCTGTTGCAGCGTGAAACCCTGCTCCTCGGTCAGGTATACCGCGAGGTGGGTCATCGTCGAACCGACCACGAGAAGAGCGGTCGCATGCCCAAGGTTCAAGAACCAAAATGCTCTGGTCCGCACCGCTTGATCCAAGGTGAAGTCCAGTGTCGGATCTCGCTTCACCACCGTGCCGTCCGCCAGGACCTCGTCGCCACCGTCAATCTCCTGGCCAACGTCATGGGGGTGTCGATGCATGAGTTGCGCCAACCCGAAGACCAGCACCATGGCGACGATTCCCGAGCCGAATGAAGTTGCCCGCCAGCCGTACCGCTCCAGGCAGAAGACGATCACAGGGATCAACACACCACCGACGGGAAACCCCGCCTGTACGAGTGACAGAGCGAGGGATCTCTTGCGGTCGAACCAGTTCACGACGACGGTGACGACGGTGATGAAGCCGGACAGGCTGGCGCCGACGGCGACGATGAAATAGAACGCGAAGAATTCGACGGCGTTGGACACCGTGCTGAACAACATCAACCCGATGCCGATGATGATCGCGCCGGCGCTCATCACCGGCCTCGGTCCATACCGGTCGAGCAGCCAACCCTGGATCGGCCCGAGTAGCCCGCTCTCGACCCGGTTCAATGCAAACCCGAAGGCGATCAGCGTCGTGCCCCAGCCGAACTCCTCCCGCAGGAGAACGGCATAGTTCGTGTAGGCGTGCTGGACGAGCCCACCGACCAGCATCTGCACGGCAGCGCCAGACCAGACGATCCTCCAGCCCCAGAACGGGGTGATACGAGTCGTGGGGGGAGATGGGCTCATCGAAACTCGATCTCAGCTCGTCTGGCGGATGGCGGCCGGATGCCGCCACTGCCACAAGACGAGAAGAACGGCGCCGGTCCCAGAGGAGATCGCCACCGACAACGGCGCACCGATGGCCTCAGCTAGCTCACCCAGGGCGAGCATCCCGACCGGTAGTGCGCCGATACTCATGCTCAACAGACCGAGCGCTCGGCCTCGTACTTCTTCTGGCACCGCGACCATCACCAGCACGCTTTGCGTCGAAGCGAAGAATCCTGCGCCGATGCTTGCGAGGTACAAGAAGAGGACCGCACCCGGATACCAGGCGGTCAGTGCGAACGGGATGAGCAGCAACGCGGTGGCCATCGTCCCACCGACGTAGGCAAGGCCTCGTCGACGCGGCTTCAATCTGGCGACCAGGTAGCTACCGGTCAACATCCCGAGGCCGGATGTACCCGCCAGAAGGCCGATGAGTGCGGCATTTACGTCCATCCGGTCGCCGAGACGCTGGACAATGGGGAAGTAGCTGAAGAGGAATGCGTTGGCGATGACGGTGACACCGAGCACGCTGACCATGACCGGATAGCCACGAACAAGCTTTACGCCGGCGACGAGGTCGCTAACGGCGCTGCGTAGATCGATCCCGGCCTCCACCTTCGGCTTCGATGGCGGCACCCGCCAGAGCAACACAAAAGCGATGGTGACCAATCCGGCCATGCCGGCATACGCGGCGGACACGCCTGCGAATTCGATCACCGACCCGCCGACCATGTTCCCGATCGTCATCCCGAAGGCGAGGCTCATCCCTTCGAGTGCCATCGCGTTGTCGAGGTGGCGCTCGCCGACGAGGTCGAACACCATCGTGCGCCGACTGGTCATGTCGCCGACCCATCCAATGCCGACGAGTACGAGGAAAGGAAAGATCATCCAGGCCACCAACCGGTCGGTGGCGGCGAGGACCGAGAGGAGCACTGCGCCCGGGATGATGGCGCCGAGCATCGTCAACAACGTCTTGCGGCGGTCGAAGCGGTCGGCGATGACCCCACCAACGATGCCGCCGATCAGCAGCGGTCCCCACAATGTGGTCCCGGTGAGCTGGACCAGCCGGGGCGAATCGGTGAGGTCGTTGATCACGAACGCGCCGAGGAAGGCGGCAATCCAGCGACTGATGTGCCACAGCGTGCCGCTGAGCCACATCGACCCGAACCAGGGCACGGAGAGCGCGGAGAACGCGGAGCTGTCTCGGCCAGTCGCGGCCGATACACCTGCGGGTGCCTCCGGCCGAGTAGCGGCGACCCGAGTCTGACCCCTCAAAGCTTCAGCAGTCGTGCCGTGTTGTCTCGCAGAACGCTGCGCAGCTCGTTGTCGGTCAGATCGGTCATGTTGTCGGCCAGATCGGCCGGGGTGACTGTGCCTTCGGGATGAGGCCAGTCCGATCCGCCGAGCACGTTCTCGATGCCGATCAACCCGGCAATCGGGGCGATCTTTTCCTCGGGGAAGGGGTTGACCTTGACGTGGCGCTTGAAGATCTCGCTCGGGCGGTCGGTGGGTGCATCGAAGGTCCAATCGTTCGGACCGGCCATACGAGCGGCGCGGTCCATCTTCTTTAGCAGCGGAGCCACCCAGTCGCAGCCGTGCTCGATGCTTGCGACCGTCAGGTTCGGAAATCGCCCGAACAGGTCGTGCAATACGAGTGCCGCCATTGTGTCGGTCATGGTGCGGTCGGTGAATGTCGTCAGCCTTTGGAACGGGGTCAGGCGATGGCTTGGCGGGTTCGGGTTCTCGCCCCATACCGCCGAGTAGAACTCGGTGAGACCCGAGTTGCCGAGGTGGAACAACACGGGAATGCTCGCCTCCTGGCAACGGGCCCAGAAGGGGTCGTGGAGCGGGTCGGCGGGTGAGCGCCCGGGTAGCGGACCGGGTTTCAGGTAGACGGTCCGGGTGCCGGCCTCGATGAGTCGATCGAGCTCGCCGACGCACAGATCGATGTCGAGCAGCGAGAGCAGCGGAACGCCAACGCTCCGGCCGTCGGTTCCAAGACCCCAGTCCTCCTCCAGCCAGCGATTGAACGATCGAAGGTTCGCGAACAGCGCAGGCACGTCGTCGCGCAGCTCGTGCTCGATCCCGATCGCCAGGCTGGGGAACAGCAGCGCCGCCTCGATCCCTTGCTCGTCCATCAGCGCCAGTCGAGCCGCCTTGTTCTGCGACTCGGGGAGATCGGCCGCGGCCATTGCACCCTGCGAAAGCAGCGGGTCGCCTTTCCCGGACTGTGCCTTGAAGTACGCCTGGAGCGCGCCAGGGCGTCCGGTCACATCGGAGGGCGTCGCGGTGAAGTACTTCAACCGATCGTCACCGATATAGACCATGCCGTAGCCGTCGCCCTCCCGGCGGATGTTGACCGCCTTGTGGGCGTAGGCCTGCTCCATGTGGCGAGTGAAACAGTCGTCGGGCTCGTAGTAATGGTTGTCGGCGTCGACGATGCGGAATCCGAGCTCAGCCATGAATGAGAGTCTGACAGCCAGACCGGCAAGAAGCAGAGTTCTTGCCGGTTCGGGTCGAGTTGCTCGGTCTACGGGTTGGTGTCGTAGTCGGGGACTGCGGACTGGCTGATCCAAGCGTTGAAGAAGTCGCCAAGCTCTCGTCCGGCAGCGGTTTCAGCTACGGCTTGTAGGTCTTCTGGAGTCGCCGTGCTGTGGGCGTGTTGGTCGGTGAACGCTGCAAGCGTCGCGAAGAAGGCATCGTCGCCGATCTCGACACGAAGAGCGTGGTACAGCAGGGCTCCCCGTTGATAGGTGGCGCTGTCGAGAAGATCGGCCACTTCGTTGAGTTCGTCGAGGGGTCGGGTTGAGCTGGGAACATCCCGGTCAAGGACTACGGCGAGCCGAGACGGGTCGGTGCCTGAACGAAATTCGGGCCACAAGACGTTGGCGGTATAGGTAGCTGCACCTTCGAAGAGCCATCCTGATTCATCGGTCTCTTGACCGACCGAATTGCCCAGCCATTGGTGTGAGATTTCGTGCACGAGGAGCCATGTGGGCATCGTTGGCTCGATCAGGATGTGCATCGGCCCAGCGAAGGCGAACGGCCGGTTGGTCATTGCCGAGATGTTGAGTCGATCGAATGGGAATGGCCCGTAGAGCTGCTCGAGAAATTCGACCATTTCGGGGAGTTCCTCTGAGAGCGTGTCGATCCTTCCGGTTTCGCTGCCGGCTGGCAGCGCAACCTCGATAGGGAAACCGGCGGTGTCGATCACATGCGTTTCGTATTCGGCGATCGCCAGCGTCGCAAAGGAGACTTCCCGTCGGGTATCCCAAACGAATGTTTGGGTGCCGTCGTTTTCGGTTGTTGATTCGAGATGGCCTGCTGCTCGGGCCACAAAACCGTCGGGAACGGTGACCGACATGACGTAGCGGGCGTCATCAACTGTTTCGTTGGACGGCACCCAGGTCGCTTGGGCGCCCGTGAAGCCGTGGGCAAGAACCTGGGAGCCTTCGTCTACATCCCAGCCCATTCTGAAGGGCACTCCGGGCGGCGAGTAAGGGGATGGGGTGGTCGTGTAGTCGATTTCGACGACGAACGTGGCGCCTTTGTCGATCGTCTCGCTCACGGTGATCACAAGCTCGGGACCCACCAAAGCGAAGTCTGCTTGTACCCCGTCGACCAGAACCGATTCGATCGCCAGATCCCGGGCATCGAAGCTGAACCGCCGTAAGTCCCGTTCGGCAACAGCAGTAGCGTCGACTGACCCTGCGATACCGGTCAGGTCATCCGAGATGGTCAGATCCCAATCCCAGACTTCAACCTGGTCGCCGCCATTTCCGCTATCGGGGAAGAGGTCGCTGTCGCCGCCCAGCTGACCGACGAGTTCGTCGTCCACCTCCGACAGAGAGGTGGTTGTGGCTCCAGCTTCGACTTCGGTGGTGGCCACAGAGGTGCTGCTTGTCGGCGGAATCGTCGGCTCTGCTGAAGTCGCCGTACCGGCTACAGAACTCTCATCGTCGCTCTCCGAACAAGCCGCAGCGAACAGCGACAACGCAATCACGCCCGACCACCAGCAACGTGTCTTGAGCATCGAGACCATTCT
This sequence comes from Acidimicrobiales bacterium, assembly GCA_047638695.1. Taxonomy (GTDB): domain Bacteria; phylum Actinomycetota; class Acidimicrobiia; order Acidimicrobiales; family SZUA-35; genus JAHECQ01. Next base: position 24,860 of record JBLINY010000004.1, read on the forward strand.
CGTCGCCGGTCCCTCCAGCTCCTAGGTCGAAACCTACCGCGAGCCCTCGATAGTCCCGGTCGCCAACAACAGCTCCTCATTCCGCCGGGCCCGACTCAATCTTGGATCAGCCTGGTCTCAGAAAGGTCGTGCATATCGGGGTGGTATTGCTTCAAGTGGGTTTGCGACCAGTTGGCAACACCCTCAACCACGGGCCGTAGTGCTTCACCGCTTGTCGTTAGTTTGAACGCGTTGTTCCGGGCGACGCCTTCTGGGTTGGTTCGTTCGATGATTTCTGCGCTGGTCAGCAGTTTGAGCCTCGCGGCCAGGATGTTCGTCGAGATGCGCTCTGGTGATTCTCTGAAGTCGGAATAGGTGCGGGTGCCGAAGATGAGGAGGTCCCGAACGATGAGCAGCGACCATTTGTCGCCGATCACATCGAGTGCCGAGGTGACGGGGCACTGCGAACGCCAGGTGATGTCTCCTGCTTTCGCCGAGTCGCTTGACCCACCACGGTCGTCGCGTTCATCGGTCATGGCGACCCAAGTTAGTCCTTAACTTGCGAGATGCAAGTCACGCTGTTAGACCAAGCCAAATGCCCGACGAAACTTGTCTCGAGGCCTCAATCGAGACGACCTATCTGTGTTCGTGTGAGGTGGTTGCGTGACTTCTGCAGCCAGGTCCACATCGAAGGCTCCGAACCCCGTCTCACGCCATGCGTGGAAGATTCTTGGCGCCACGTCACTGACCAACTTTGTTGCCGGCTTGGACTTGTCCATGGTGAACCTGGCCGTCCCGGACATCCAAGAAACGTTTCCGGCGGCAAGCACGGCAGACGTCTCGTGGGTGCTCACCTTTTACATGCTGAGTTATGCCGGCTTCCTGATTACGGCTGGCCGGATTGCCGACCGGTTTGGGCGGCTCCGAGTCCTTAACGCCGGCCTACTTTGTTTCGTGGTCGGCGCCGGCCTGGCAGTAGTTGCACCGCTGCTTCCACTCCTCATAGCGGCCCGAGGCATCATGGGGCTTGGCGTGGCCATGATGGCCCCCGCCTCGCTCGGCCTAGCGGTCGCTGCCTGGCCGGCAGAACGAAGGGCCACGGCGGTAGCAGTCTGGAGCTCGACCCTTGCGTTGTCCTCCGCCGTCGGTCCTGTTGTCGGTGGTCTCCTGATTGAAGCCGGTTCGTGGCGATGGGCGTTCGCGGTGAACGTTCCGATCGGACTCATTGCCCTCGTGTGGGGACGGCGTGTCCTGTCTGAAAGCGCGAAAGACCCCGAGGCCCGCACGCCGGATGTTGTTGGTGCCGTTCTTCTGGGGTTGGCGACGGCCGGGCTGGCGCTGGCCATCGTGCAAGGCCGCGAGTGGGGGTGGACTTCCTCGGCGGTGATCGGACTCTTCGTCTTGACGGTGGCCTCCATCGCCATCGTCGTTCGCCGCACCGCCACGCATCCCAACCCGATCGTGCCCCGATCGCTCCTGGCTGTCTCGTCGTTCCGGGTAGCGACCATCTCCGTGTTTCTCTTCGGGCTGGGCTTCTTCGCCACGTTCCTCGCTCTGGTGCTCTACCTCACAGAAATTGCCGAATACTCGACGGTTCGGGCAGGTGTGGCCATCATCATGTTGCCCATCACCGCCACCGTGGTGGCCAACATTTCAGGTCGGCTAGCCGACCGGTACGGCCACCGGACGATTGCCATCCCCGGGATGTTCATTTTCACCGTCGGCGCTTTGTGGATACGAGCCAACGCGGGGCCAGACCCGTCCTACCTCGTCGATCTGCTACCGGGCCTCATTTTCATCGGAATCGGGATCGGCGCTGGGCCGACGATCTTGGTCGGAGCAGGCGTGTCTGAGGTCAATCCGGCACACTTCAGCCTCGCCGGAGCTGTCACTCAGACGGCGCGGCAACTGTCGGGCGCTATTGGTGTTGCCATCCTTGTTGCCATTCTCGGCAGCGCCGACACGGCCACCGTCGATTCGTTCCAGAGAGGGTTCCTCTATCTGGCCTCGGTCGCCGCCCTGGCGTGCGTCGTCGCCACCCGCCTTCCCGCTCGACCAAAATCAACCGCGACCTAACGATTGGGCCGAGCGGGAAAGCGGCGTCGAAAGTTCGCGCAGCCGGGTGACGGCATCGAACTGAACGTGGAATGCCGGGGCCGGAATCTTGTGTTCGAACGGCGCCACCTACGACACGCATTATGGGCGGCGTGCCAGCCGAGGCATTCTGACAGCGAAGGTGTAGGCCATGCCCGAACTAGAACGAATTCACGTGAGCGCCGGAGCGGGAGCGGTCTGCGAGGCGGTCGAGCGTGACGGCGCCTGCGTGGTCGAGGACGCAGTCAGCGCCGAACATCTCACCGGTCTGAACCAGGACCTCGAGGCGCTCATCGCAGCAACGCCGACCGAGATACCCAATCCAACTCACGATGACATGATCCGGTTCTACGGCACCGAGACCATCCGGCTCGACGGCATCCCAGCCAAATCCGAAACGTTCGTTGAGTTCATGCTTGACCCCGTCATGCACGAGATCTGTCGGAAGTTCATCATGCCCAACTGCCACGACTACCTGTTGAACGTCGCCCAGCTGATTCAGATCGGCCCTGGACAGACCGCTCAGCGACTCCACCGCGACGAAGAAGCGTGGCCGCATATGCCTGAACCAAGCCTGAATCTTGAAGTCGAAGCCCTCATCGCTCTCACGGACTTCACGGTCGAGAATGGCGCGACGCGCGTTGTCCCCGGCTCGCACCAGTGGGAGCCGGAACGCAAGCCAGAGCCGCACGAGATCACCCAAGCCGTGATGAAGGCGGGGTCAGCCGTCTACTACCTCGGCAAGACCCTTCACGGTGGTGGGGCAAACACCACTCAGAGCAACTCCCGACGGGGCTTGTTCTACGGGTATGTGGTCGGCTGGCTCCGTACGGGGGAGAACATGTTCCTCACCGTGCCCATCGAAGAGGTCCGCCACATGCCAACCCGCGTACAAGAACTTCTTGGCTACAAGGCCGTGGGCGGGCTCGGGGTTGTCGACGTCGGCAGCCCTATGGCACTACTGAACTAGCCCTCCGCCGCGCCTCGCGAGAGGTCAGCTGTGTGCCGACACCGTTGCTTGCAGGCGGTGTAACCGCAGAGTGAGAGTTCATCGCCGCGATAAATGTGGACGTTTTCTTGTAGGAGATCGCGTTGTGGCGGGACCCTTATATGGCCGCTCCGCAGTTGAAGCTGGCGTGAAGTGCCCGACCGCTGCGACCCAGTTCCGTTCCGCCGAAAGCCTCATTGAGGCATGACCCGAATCAGCCCTCTCTGTCGAGGCTCTTCGCCGTCCCATTCGAATGCTTGTCTGGTCGGATCGATGGCAGCCCTACTTGGCTGCTCGTGACCTCGGCAGTCCCGGACGTGTCATTCGTCATGACGGCTTCGCTGTCCTGGTCGGCACTGAAAACGGCATGAAGCAGCTGCCGATTCGTCCATCCACTCCGGGCTAGCGGTCGGCGACTGGATCGTCTCTATCGATGACGAGATCGTGGAGCTGCTGCCGCTTTCATCGCTGCTCCAACGACGTGACCCGGCCAGAGGCCAGAGGCCAGAGGCCAGTCTCGATCCAAGACGGATAGCCCGATGATCACTCTGCCGGTCGGTCCCTTCCTCGCGCACTCGCTGCCCGCACTCCACGGTTTTGGCCCGGTGGCGCCCGAAACCGGGCCGTCCCAGCGGTGAGGGATTGTTTGGATGCACCGGCCCCCACGGCCACACTGTTCGAGTGACATCATTCGAGGGGCATCAATCTTGATAGTCAGCGAGATCATGACACGGTCGCCCACTGCGCTAGCAGTCGACGCGACCGTCGTAGATGCACGTCGAGCCATGCTGGATCACGGTGTGTCGGCACTGCCGATCATCGACTCACAGACGCGACCAGTCGGCATCATCACCAAGACTGACCTGGTTCCCTCGACAGCCGATGACTTGCCGGTGGCGGTATTGATGGCGAATGACGTATTGACCTGTTCCGGCGACACGTCAGTCAGCGACGCCGCCCGCATGATGCGCACGAGCCATGTGCATCATCTTGTCGTTGTCGATGCTCAGAAAATGGTTGGAATGCTGAGTGTCTTTGACCTGCTCCAACTATTCGAAGCCACAGAATCCAATCCGGATCGAAGCTGAGCTGTCGAACCGGCGTTTTCGGCGTTTGTTAGCTCGCCAAACTGATCAGCCATATCGAGAAAGCATCTCACGCCGCTCGGTGACGGCGCCCACCACCACTGGACGGTGATGGAGGTGGTGAAGACTGCAATGCCGATCTTTTCGATGGCGATGACGATTTGGGTGAGGATCTCTGTTTCGTTGGCGGGGTTGCGGTTCGCACCGAACCGATCCGAAACCTCAAGTCCGAGAACGGGAAACTGCGCGCCGTGCGTTGCCGGCTGCAGGGCGGCGGGTGGATTGCAGACGTCCAGCACGGTGTGATCGGGTTCTAGAAGGCACCTTCAGATGTGCGACCTATGCACGTGAGCGAACCTTTCTTGAACCCTGAAGTTCGAGAGCTGATTCGTCGAATCCGCCGCTGAAGGAGTGCAGAAATGCCGGCTACGGGCTGCAGCGTTAGCTCGATGGAAGCGGCCTCTTGACGGTAGTGCTCGGCTGGAACGGGGGCGGTGGCCTCGGAGACCGGGGTCGCCTGCCAATCCATGAGGCGGCTCGTCGCGGCGCCTTCCGGCGCCAGCCGTTGCTGGGATCAAGGTTCTGGCAGCGGTCCACAGAAACAGCACGGCCGAAACCGCAATGCGCATCGCAGTAGCACGGTCCAGTCGATCATCTTTGCTCGGTCTGCAGGTGAGAACGCATGCATGACACCAGAGAAGGCCATGCCTTCACCGCTGCGGGCCGATCACACCGATGACGTCTTGGCATCAGTTCTCGGGATGGACGAGGCCGCTATTGCCGCTCTCCGGGCGGACGGCACGGTTGCCTGACGGTGGTTCGGTCTGGCTCAGCTGGCGTTGTAGAGGCGTCGAGCCTCTGACCGGAGTTCGTCGCGAAAGTCTGGATGGGCGATCTCGATCAGCGCCCCGACTCGTTCATTCACGCTTCGACCACGAAGTTCGGCAATGCCGTACTCGGTCACAACAAAGTCCACGAAGGTTCGGGGAACGCTCACCGGTGTGCCCGGAGGAAGTCCCGCCACGATGCGACTCACCCGTTCGCCCGTCGTCGAGAGAACCGAACTCGATGGCACAACACTCACGCTCTTCCCGCCCGGTGAGTACGACCCGGCCATCATGAACACCGCTTGGCCTCCCACCCCGGTGTAGGGCCGACTATCGAAGCTCTCGGCCGCAATCTGCCCCGTGAGATCGACAGCCATAGCGTTGTTAATCGTCACAAAGTTCTCGATTTGGATCAGGCGGCGCAGGTCGTCGGTGTAGCCAAAGTCGTAGAGCTCGAAGGTTGGGTTGCCATCGATCAACAGCATCTCGGCCGCGTCGAGACCAACGAAGGCGCTTCCAACGACCTTGCCCCTGTGAATGGTCTTGTTTCTGCCGGTGACCACACCCTGCTGTACCAGCTCGGCGATACCGCCCGTGATCAGCTCGGTCTGGATGCCAAGATCGTTCTTGAATCCCAGGTATTGCCCAACCTGGGACGCGATCGTGCCGACACCCATCTGAAGTGTGTCGCCGTCGTTGACGAGGGTGGCGACGACCAGGTTGCAGATGGTTTCGGTCGAGTCGATCTCTTCAGCGGTCGGCCCCGGTGCGGCGGAGGCCCCGATGTGATCTTCGGCTTCGACGAAGAGGTCAATCTGGTCGATGTGTACATAGTTCTCGCCGCCGGTGCGGATGAAGTCAGGATGGATCTCGGCGATCACACGTTTGGCATTGCGGACCATCGTGCCCGAGAACCAGACCCCGGGACCGAAGCTGCAGTAGCCCAGGGCGTCCGGGGGAGAGACGGGCACCAGGTACGTGTCGGGCGCGTTGCTGAAGCCGGCTGGCATCTCGTATTCGCGCCACGGACCGACGGGTATATGACTCGTTTCACCGGCGACGCAGGCGGCGCGATTCGCCGGCGTGGCGTAGGTGTCCGCGAGGCGAAAGGCATGGGCCCACTTTGAGTCGGTCCACGGGAAGAAGGACGCCACATGGTCGATTCGAATTCCCTCGACCTCGCCTCGAGCGCCACGCTCGGCCAACCCACGGCAAAGTGTCATTGGAGAACAGGAGAACGGAGCAGCTCCGACGATGCTGCCTGACTCGATCTGGCCGACGGCTGTTTCAAGTGAAACCAGCTTTGGGCCAAGCCGTTTTTGATAGCTCTGGGTCGTCATGGATTCAAACCTAACTGGGTTGCCGGTTTGCCTCGTAGCTCACGGGTGCTACCGGCCGGGTCAGACAAGTGAGTGTCGTCGCGAGTGCGCTCGGGCGGCAGGTGAACGGGTTCGAGGCCGCTGACTCGTGTCATGCGTGCAACATCGTGGGATGTTCGTCAACGTGGGAGCAGCCCCAGCCTGAGGATGTCTGCGAGTGCCTGGGCAAGGGCGGTTCGTTCGTCCGGGTTGATGGCCGATGCCATCCCCGGAGCAGGAGCGCTCGTCGAACGCATCGGCCGCTTTGTCGCCACGAAACCCGTGGCAGTGCTGGCCGCGGCCGGTGTTGTCACCCTGGGACTCGGCGTTGCCGCCACCCAGATCAGCACCGAGTTCAACTCGAACGACTTCCTCCCATCTGGTGGCGACTCCCTCTCCGACATCGAAGCCCTCGATGAAGCGCTCGGCGGACAGACCGAGATCGTCACTACCCTCATCGAAGCCGAACTGACAGACGACCGGCCACTCCGAAACATGCTGTCCGCCACCGAAGCGTTCGGCGACGAGCTGTCACGTCCGACCGGCGCCGCCAGCGACATCACCCTGTCCCTCGGCTCCCTCTTCACCGACTGGTTCACCGATGACGGCCAACCCGGCGACAACTACGACCCAGAGCTCGCCGTCGTCGCCCGAGACATCGACCAAGGTCTCACCCTCGACCCCGTAGTGGTGCAAGCCATCCTTGACCGCCTCGAGGAACTTGATCCGATCGGATTCGCCCAAGTCGCCGTCAACAACCCCGACGGCGACGACATGGCACTGATCCAGTTCAACGGACTGACCGGCGACCAAGACCGCACCGCGGCAATGGTCGATGACCTCGAAAGTCTCTGGTACGGAGACCGGGACCAGATCACCGCCACCTCCGGCGACATCATCAGCCTCGAGGTGACGAGCGTGATGACCGACGGCCAGACAACCTCGATCGCCATCAGGATCGTCGCGGCTCTGATCGTGTTGATGATCTTCTTCTGGGCCACCGAGTTCAAACCGATGCTCGCCGTGATCGCCGTGTCGCCGATCCTGCTGGTGTTGCCCTGGGTCCTCGGCACGATGACACTCTTGGGCATCCCCTGCAACGTCGTCACCGCCCTCATCACCGCACTCTCGATCGGTATCGGCGTCGACTACACCATCCATATCATCCACCGCCTCACCGAAGAACTTGAACACGGCAAGTCACTGATGGACGCAACAACAACCACCCTGGCCACCACCGGCTCCGCCCTCATTGGCTCGGCGCTTACCACCGCGCTGGCCTTCGCCGTGCTGCTGTTCAGCCCGCTCATACCGTTCCAACAGTTCGGCCTCGTCACCGGCATGAACCACTGACCATGCGCGACCTCATCCGCGGCTTTCGCGATCTCATCCGGGGCCTTCGCAACTTCCGGCAAGACCCTTCCGCACAAGCGGTTCTCGGTGTAGCCGTCATCGTCATCGTCGGCGTTGGCATCTTCATTGCCCTCGTCACCCAGATCGCCCACCACCTCGTCGCAGCCCGTAGCCCGGACAACGACTAAGCCACCTCAACCCCGACCCTCGAGCAGCCTGACTCCGCAAGCTGCTCGATTACAACGCCCGAAATAGCGGCTCCCACTCACAGTCACGCGCACCCTTCGGCCCGAGTGTGTGCTCGATAACGACGCTCAGAGCACGTCAATATCGAGCTTGAACCCATCCGGTAGTGCCGGTTGAAGCCTGGCCGGTGGGCTGTTCGACCCGGGACGATCTTGGCGATGGTCGCTGACTCGCCTTGTGGTTCAGTGATTCAGGAGGACGGGCGACGCGCTGCGGTGGCTCGAATCACAGACGTAGGGGCGAACCGGGTGTGATGAGTGTGGATGGATAGTGAACTCTTTGGAGAACCTTCGCCGCGTTCCAGCTTTGGTCTGGCGAAGTCGTTGCGTGGGTTGTGAGGTTGTGACCGCAGCGGTGCCTCTCCGCACTGGATCGACCGATTGAAACGGTGACCTGGCGGCTGGAGACGCCGGTCCGAATCAACTGGCGGTTGTAGCCCCCGGACTCGGGGCCTGAGGCCGCCAGAAAGCCGATTTCGGGGAGTCGGGCAGCCAGAGCCGGCGATGGCGTCGCCCACTTCGCTCGGGCGTTGTCGAAACCACAACGAGTGGTGCACCTGAGCGGACTGTTCGAGAACCCCGACCTTCGGTCCCTGATCGTGGCGATCGCGAACTGACTAGGTAGTTGTGAGGTGAGATCTGCCGCCCGCCCGGCAACGGCTCATGAGTAGTGCGGGTGGGCAGGCTCTCGAGCCGTGGGCGTTACCGAGCTGTCCGGGTCGCTACTGGGGTGACCCGACCAATGTGTCCGGATGTGCAGGCGGGTTCAGATCTCGTGTTGCTTCTGTCGGATTTGGTGCCGCGCGTAGCGGACTGCGGCACCTGCGTCCATGGCAGCGCCGGTGGCCACGTGCTGGTCGAATTGGGCGGTACCGAGCATCGACCTCGCCCGATCCGTGGCCGCTTGAAGGTCGATCGCCATGTTGGCGACGTTGTCGTGGCGGCTGGTGACGCCGAGGAGGGTGGCGGCAATTTCGGCCTGACCGAACCGGTCAAAGAACACCACCATGTTGGCGAGCGCGATCATGAGGTGGGAGATGGCCCCAGCACGGTGAAGCGAGTCAACGGTGGCGTCGAACATTGCGAGGCCCTGCTCGAGTTGTCCGTGTGTGGCTTCGAGTGCTGCGGTCTCTCGGACGATGAGGGCTTCCATGAATGGCAACCTGTGGTCTCGAGCGAAGTCGGTTGTCTCTCGAGCGGCTTCGAGCGCTCGAGCAGGATCGGTTGTGGTGAAGCTGCGGCCGTGGCCGGCGAGCGCCCACGCCTCCCAGAAAGGGTTGCCGTGTGCACGGGCTGCGGCGAGGGTGTCGTCGGCCATGGCTCGGGCTTCGTCGTCTCGTCCGGCAACCGGCAGAGTCCAGGTCAAAGCACAGAGGCCTGCATGGATGAATTCGGGCTTGGCGGCAAGCTCCGCGCTGATCTCGAGCCAGCGTTCGATCCTGCCGTCGAAGGCGTGGACTAGTCCCTCGAAGGTGGCGGTCCAGCCGGCGTTGAATGGGTCGTAGCCATTCTCGGCTTTCAATGCCTTGGCGGTTTGGATGTACCCGACGGCGGCATTGGCCCGGCCGGCGAAAAGGCACAGGCTGGCGGACGTGTACAACCGCGGCAGCTGAGGCACGTCGGCGGCGGTGGCAGCGTCGAGGATTTCCTCGGCCCAGCTGACCGGTTCCCAGCTCTGTAACTGCCACCCCAGGATTGCCGCGTGAGCGGCAATCGCCGATGCGGCGATCAGGTCGCCGCTGTCGGCCGACCACTGGAATGCGACTCGGAGGTTGGCGAGCTCAACATCAAACCAGTCGAGAGCGGTGCGTTGGTCGGGGCCATCCCAGACATTGAAGTTAGAGGTCGTTCGGTCTGCGAAGTAGGAGGCGTGGCGTCGGCGGACCGGCTCGAGCATTTCCGCGGTGACCAGTTGGTCTTCGGCGAACTGACGAATTGTTTCCAACAGTCCGAAGCGGATGTGACCGTTCACCCGGTCGGTGGTGACCAGGGACTTCCGCACGAGCGAGTCCAACAGGTCCAGCACCGCGTACTCGTCGAGGTCGTCACCGGCGACGTAGGATGCGGCGGCGGGATCGAATCCGTCGGCGAATACCGAGCATCGGTTCAACAACATCCGCTCGTCCTCATCGAGGAGGTCATAGGACCATTCCACCGCGTGACGCAACGTCTGATGGCGGTCCATTCCCCGGCGTGAGCCAGACAGAATCCGGAATCGGTCATCGAGTCGGTCCCGAACATCCGCAGGCGTCATCGTCACCATCCGTGCGGCAGCCAGCTCGATCGCGAGGGCAATACCATCCAGCCGCTGGCAGATCTCGATAATCGCATCGGTGTCGTCACCCAAAGTGAACCCGGGGTTGACTGCCCGGGCACGTTCGACGAACAACTGGACCGCCGCCGAATCCGGACCCGCCCGGGTGTCCAACGGAGGTACCGCCCAGAGCCGCTCGGCCTCCACCCGCAATCCCTCGCGGCTCGTGGCGATCACCTTCACTCCCTCGGCGCGGGCAAGCGTCGTCTCGATGAGTTCGGCTGCTGCGTCCAGGACATGCTCACAGTTGTCCAACACGATCAACATGTCCCGACCCGATAGTGCAGTAGCGATGCTGTCGGTCACACTTTGATCCGATTGGCTGGACACACCCAACCCCGCAGCCACTGCTGCAGGCACCGCCGCAGGGTCGCTCACCGGAGCCAGTTCGACCAGCCAGACTCCATCGACGAACTCCCTCGTCAACTCTGCCGCCACCTGTATCGCCAGACGGGTCTTGCCCACGCCGCCGACGCCCGTAAGCGTCACCAACCGGTACGTCCGCACCAGGTCCAACAGCTCGCCCACTTCCGTGCTACGACCAACAAGGCTGGAGGACTGGATTGGTAGATTTCCCGCGGCATCGTCCACCGTCCGCAACGGTTTGAACTCCGACACCAAACCGTCACCGCGAACCTGGAACAGACGCTCAGCATTCGCCAGATCCTTCAGACGATGCTCACCAAGATCCATCAATTCGACACCCGGGACCAACGACGCCGTCAATGAACCCACCAGAATCTGGCCACCATGACCAGCCGACATGATCCGTGCCGCCCGGTTCAACGCAGGCCCGAAATAGTCGCCATCGCGTTCCTGGGCCTCCCCAGTGTGCAAGCCCATTCGAGCGCGCACCGGAGTCGCCTCGGGCCACACTTCTGCCCCCATCGCCAGCTGAGCGTCCACAGCCGCGCTTACAGCGTCACCGGCCCGACCGAAAGCCGCCGCAAACGCGTCGCCAGCAGTGGAGAACACGTACCCGTCACGGCCCTCGATGGCCGACCGCAGAATCTCGTCGTGACGCACCAAAGCACCCTGCATCTCCGCCGGATGACCCTCCCACAAGCGAGTCGATCCCTCGATGTCAGTGAACAGGAACGTGACCGTCCCTGAAGGGCGGGAGGGCTCGTCGGTCATAGGAAGAGAGTCCCACAGCCCCATCCATGACGCCCGTTCCGAGCGGTCGCGTCTGCGGGATCGCCAACTGTGTCATCGACCACCGCTGTGGTGTTCTTTCCACCTGGGCGATGGGGTCACGTCCCACGTGACGCTCGGCCGGGCGAGCCCGGTAACGACGTCCCAGCCACCTCCGAAACGGTCTTCATCACCATCCTGCAATGCATATTGCCGGTTACAGCGCGGCCGGTGGGCTGTTTCGACCCGAGACGATCTTGGCGATGGCCTCTAACTCGCCTTGTGGTTCAGGAAGACCGCGACGCTCCGCCGCGGTTCGAATCGCAGACGTGGAGCACCATTGTCACCGGGTTGCAGAAGGGACCTTCAGGTGTATGGGTTGTGCGCGAGGAGGGACTTGAACCCTCACGTCCTTTCGGACACAGGAACCTGAATCCTGCGTGTCTGCCAATTCCACCACTCGCGCGAGTGGACCCGTGATCGTAGCGGCGTGTCGGGCTAAGCCGACAGCGCCAGCGATGTGGCCCCCGCTAGCGTGCACGGTGATGGTGTTGCGGAACTTCGAGGATCGACTTGAACGCTTGGTAGAGGGCATGTTTGCCCGCGCCTTCAAGTCGGGACTACAGCCGGTCGAGATCGGGCGTCGCCTCGTCAAGACCATGGACGCCAACCGCAATCTCGACGTACGGGGGCGAACGATTGCGCCCAACAGCTTCGATGTGAAGCTGGCCTCTTCCGATTTCGAGCGGTTTGCCCAGATCGAAGAGTCGCTGCGGATTGAACTTGCAACCATCGTGCGCGAACACGCACAGTCCGAGAGCATGCTGTTCCTTGGACGGGTCGCCGTTGCCCTGACTGAACACCCGCCGCACGTCGTCGGCATATTCAGTATCGAGCCAAGCTTCGACGAGGCGGCAACCGAGGGTGTGCCCCCGGCCCATCTCGAGCTTGCCGACGGACGTCGGATTCCGCTCGCCAATACGGTCGCCACCTTCGGACGTTTGCCGGAGTCAACGCTTCAGCTGGACGATCCGAACGCTTCTCGCCGCCACGCAGAGCTGCGACCAGATGGTGATTCGTTTGTGTTGGTCGACCTCGGCTCGACTAACGGCAGCAAGGTGAACGGCACCAAGGTGCACCGGCAACATCTGAACGACGGGGACGAACTCACGTTCGGCACGATCACCCTGACCTTCCGACTTCTTTGACCTGCGTTTGATGGGGGGCTCGCCGCTCTGACGCTCTCTGCCTTTCCGGGCTGGGTAATGTGGCCCGAACGTGTCAGAAGCCCTTCTCACTCTTCTTCGGTGGTGCCTGCTGGCGCTCCTCTACCTCTTCTTCTTTCGCGTTCTCCAGGCCACCTGGCATTTCGCCGGTTCGCCCACTGGTGGGACAGCAACCAAGACCGAGCAGCGCACCGCTCGCCGTCGGGCTCGAAGTGCTCGTCCGGCTGCTCCTGTGTTCCGGTCGCTCCGCGTTCTCGAGCCGCCGGAGCTCCACGGCGTTGCCTTCGAGGTTAAGGGTGAGGCCAGCATCGGGCGCGCCGCCGGATGCGAGATCACCCTCGACGACACGTTCATCAGCCAGGTTCACGCTCGGCTTTCGCTGGGCGAAGCTGGGGTCGTGCTCGAGGATCTTGGATCGACGAACGGCACCTATCTGAACCGCCAGAAGGTAACCTCCGCCTCGGTTGTACAGCCGGGCGATCAGATCCAGGTTGGTAGCACAGTGATGGAGCTGCAGTGATCGAGCGTGTGAGTGGCCAGGTCCACTGGCTGGGCGCAGGAGACGAGGCCTAATGCGCGTCGTTGGTGCGATGGCGACCCATGTTGGTCAGGTCCGCGATGCCAATCAGGACCGGGCCCTTGTCTCGGGTTCGCTCGGCGCGGTCGCCGATGGCATGGGTGGTCACCTTGGCGGAGAACACGCCGCTGCGTTGGCCGTCGCCGAACTCAGTGGTGTCCGCGGTCAAATCTCTGAACAGCGGCTTGTTGAGGTTGTCGAAGCAGCCAACCAACGCATTTTCGAGGGCGCGACTGAACCGCAGTATCGGGGCATGGGCACCACGATTGTGGCTGCAACCTTCAGCGACGACACCCATGTCATGAGCATTGTGAACGTCGGCGACAGTCGGGCCTACCTCTATCGAAACGACGACCTCAAGCAGATAACCGTCGATCATTCGCTCGTTGAAGATCTTCTCAGGCAGGGCCGGCTCACCGCCGAAGAAGCCCGTACTCATCCTCAGCGAAACATCGTGACGCGAGCCCTTGGTATCGGCCCCGAGGTGCAGGTCGACACGTTCTCTGTGCAGATGCAGGCGGGCGATCGGATGATCTTGGCTAGCGATGGTCTCTTCAACGAAGTTGAAGATGCTGGCATCGCCGCCATTCTCGCTCGCTTGGCGAACCCTGATGAGGCAGTCGAAGAGCTGGTGAGTACCGCAGTCGAACACGGCGGGCGAGACAACGTCACCGTTGTGGTGCTCGACACGGTGAGCGACAGCGGTGAATCCGATGCTGGGGCCGTCGCCGACGGCGAAGAGGCCCGGGCTCAGTCGGCGGTCGATGACGAACTCGTCGGTGCCGTGGCAAGGCCACGGAAACGCCGACGTATCGGGTTTCGGTCAGCAATGCTGGTGGTCGGTGTGGTGGGTGTGATGGCCTTTGCCTTCGGCGGCACCGCTTTTTATGCCCGATCCGGCTTTTTCGCCGAGGGTCGCGATGGTGCGGTAGTCATTTACAGAGGGCGTCCCGGCGGAGTGATGTGGTTCAAGCCGTCGCAGGTCGAGATCACCTCGCGACAGGTCGACGATCTCGATGGGGCCTCGATTGAACGCCTCGACCGACAGACCGTCTGGCCGTCGCTGGAAGACGCCAAGCAGTTCGTTGAAAATCTCGAAGACGCCGAAGTTGGCGCGCCCGGCCCGTCGACTGGATCAACGCTCACCCCCGAGTCAATGTCGACCACCGAAACAGTGCCGCCCACCGGACCCATCACGACCCTGACGAGCACCACGACAAGCGACAGCTGATCATGCGGCCGCGCACGGTCGAGCTCGGCCTGCTGATTCTCGCATCGCTTATTACGGTCTCGGCCTACGGTCTCACAAGCCTCGGCCGCGCCGCTTCTCTTCCGGCCAACATCGTGCCGTTCCTGGGGATCGTGCTGGTGCTGTTGCTGGTCGCCCACCTCGTCGTCCGCCGCTTCGCCCCGCTTGCCGACGGCCTCCTTTTGCCGCTGGCGGCGCTGCTGAATGGCCTCGGTTATGTCGTGATCGCTCGGCTTGATGCCGACCTTGCCGCGAGCCAGTCGGCATGGACGTTCATTGGTCTCGGGGGTTTTGCCGTCACCCTGATTCTGATGCCCGACGTTCGTCGGCTCGAGCCCTACCGCTACAGCCTCGCTCTGCTTGGTGTGATCTTCCTTCTGTTGCCACTCATCCCCAAGCTCGGTGTGAACATCAACGGAGCCAGGATCTGGCTTCGTGTCGGTCCGTTCAGCATCCAGCCTGGTGAGTTCGCCAAGGTGGTGCTCGCCGCGTTCATGGCGGGCTACCTCGTAGATAAGCGCCAGCTCCTCACGGTGAGCACCCGCCGTCTGGGTCCGCTGCACCTGCCGGACCTCAAACATTTCGGACCGTTGCTATTGGCGTGGGGCATGGCTCTCGTCGTGATGATCGCCGAACGCGATCTGGGCTCGTCGCTGCTGTTCTTCACCCTGTTCGTGGTGATGCTCTACTTGGCCACCGGTCGGACGGCGTACGTTCTTATCGGCCTCGTGATGTTCAGCCTCGGCTCGGTGGTCGCGTTCCGAATGTTCGATCACGTGCAGCGACGGGTCGATATCTGGCTCGACCCGTTTGCCGACCCGAAGGGCGCTGGCTTTCAGATCGTTGAGGCCGCATTTGCCCTGGCTGACGGCGGCATCACGGGAACCGGGCTTGGCCTCGGAACACCCGGCAAGATTCCGTTTGCTGCCACCGACATGATCTTTGCCGCTATCGGGGAAGAACTCGGCCTTCTCGGCGCTACCGCTGTTCTCGCGACGTTCGTGTTGTTCGTGGCTGCTGGCTTTCGGGTGGCGTCGCAAACCGACGACACCTTCGAGAAGCTTTTGGCCGGCGGCCTGACGGCTCTCCTTGGCTTTCAGACCTTCGTGATCGTAGGAGGCATCCTTCGAGTGCTCCCGCTTACCGGTGTCACGCTGCCATTCGTTTCCTACGGCGGGTCATCGCTGATCTCGAACTACATCATCCTGGCTTTGCTGGTGCGTATCTCTCACCGATCGAATGCCGAGCGGCTAAGAGTCCGGTCCGAGAACTCGTGATCGATCGTTCGCTTCGCCACGTCGTGATTGTGCTGCTGGGCTGTTTCGTATTGCTGTTTGTGCAGCTGAATCGGATTCAGGTCTTCGATGCCGAAGAGCTGCGTCAGCATCCGGCCAACACCCGTACGGTGCAGCGCGACTTCAACCGGGTCCGAGGCCCCATCGTCACGGCCGACAATGTGGTGGTTGCCCGCTCCGAGCCGGTAACCAACGGCCCCTTCGAGCAACAGCGCGTCTACCCCGAAGGTGAGCTGTACTCCCATGTCGCCGGCTATCTGTCATTCGTTCTCGGGGCGACGGGTGTCGAGCGCACCTACAACGACGACCTCGTTGGTCGAACGCCCGCGTTGCAATTCGATGGCCTCACTGGGCTTCTGAACCAGAGTGAACCAACCGGCGAGGTTGTCCTCACCCTGCGCCACGACCTCCAGACCATTGCCCGAGACATGTTGGGCGACGTGAATGGGTCGGTCGTGGCGCTCGATCCCCGAACGGGCGAGATCCTGGCCATGTGGAGCTGGCCCAACTTCGATCCGAATCTGCTGGCCAGCCACAACGGCCAGTCGGTGAATGACGCGTTCGGCCAGCTGAACGAAGCCGAAGGGAACCCGCTACGGGCCAAGTCCTATCGCGACATCTTCTTCCCTGGCTCGACGTTCAAGGTCGTCACTGCAGCGGCCGCCCTCAGCACCGACGTCGCAACCTTGACGTCCCCGGTCTTTGACGTGTCGGCGGAATATACGCCGCCTCTGACAACCCGCCCGCTCAGCAACTTCGGTGGATCGAGTTGCGGTGGCGATTTGATCGAACTGCTCCGCATTTCGTGTAACACGGGATTCGCCGAGCTCGGCGCCGAGTTGCTGGGCCCCCAGCGGCTGATCGATCAAGCTCAACTGTTCGGGTTCAACGCTGTCCCACCGTTGGACATCCCGGGCGCTGTGGCCAGTCGCTTCCCCACCGATTTCGGTGCGGAGCTGCGACCGCCATCTTTCGAGCTCCCGGCCGGCGTCTACGAGGACTCACCAGCGCTGGCCCAGGCCTCGATCGGTCAGAACGATGTGTCGGCCTCTCCACTGCAAATGGCGATGGTTGCCGCGGCGATCGCCAATGAAGGACAGCTCATGCTGCCTCATGTCGTCGCGGAGGTGCGAGATGTCCGTGGCGATGTCGTGCGTGTTATCAGGCCCGAGGTGTGGCAGGAGCCGGTGACCTCCGGCGTTGCCGCTGATTTACGCACGATGATGATCAACGTCGTTCAGAACGGCACTGGCGGCTCGGTGGACGTAAGTGGGCTCGACATCGGAGCCAAGACCGGCACGGCGCAGCTGGGCACCGTCCCGCCGCAGTCGCACGCCTGGATGATCGCCTTCGCTGGCCGGCCGAACTCGGAGCCCGAGCTCGCTGTTGCCGTGCTGGTTGAGGGAAATGAGGGGGCGGCAGAGCAGACCGGTGGCCGGGTTGCTGGTCCGATAGTTCGCTCCATCATCGAGGCCTACTTCGCCGAATGAGAGCGCCTCTGATCGGCCTTGGGTAAGGACACCTGGGTAGAAACTGACGGTGAACGCGGTGAAACCGCTGAGTCTCACTAACCTTTGCCTGCTGTGACTGACGCCTCATCACCTCGTCCGGTCCTCAACGGCCGCTACGAACTCCACCGCCGTTTGGCCCGCGGTGGAATGGCTGATGTGTTCCTTGCCCACGATCAGCTTCTTGATCGACCGGTCGCAGTGAAGGTGCTCTTCCCGCAATTCGCAGCCGAGCCGACCTTTGTCGAGCGCTTTCGCCGTGAGGCCCAAGCCGCCGCCAATCTGAACCACCCGAGCATCGTGGCCGTCTACGACTGGGGCGAGCACGACAACACTTACTTCATCGTCATGGAGTACGTCGAGGGACGCAGTCTGGCCGAGATCATTCGGGCCGAGGGCACCCTGCACCCGGATCGAGCGGCCGAGATCGCAATCGACACCGCTGCAGCGCTCGGTTTCGCCCATCGAAATGGCGTCGTCCACCGCGATGTCAAGGGTGGCAACATCCTTGTCTCGCCAACCGGCCAGGTGAAGGTGACCGACTTCGGCATCGCCCGAGCCTTTGGCGGTGGCGACGAGCTGACCCAAACCGGGTCAGTGATGGGGACCGCTACATACTTCTCGCCCGAGCAGGCGCAGGGCAAAGTGGTCGATCCCCGTAGCGACCTGTACTCGCTCGGTGTTGTGCTGTTCGAGATGGTCACGGGGCGGCCTCCGTTCATCGGCGACTCGCCCGTCGCTATTGCCTACAAGCACGTGCAAGAGGCCCCACCTCGCCCTAGCTCGCTGAACCCGGCGCTCCCCAAGAAGCTCGAAACCGTCATTGCTCACCTGCTGGCCAAAGACCCTGACAAGCGTTACCCCTCGGCCGAGGAAGTACGCGCCGATCTTCGCCGTTTCCGTGAGAATCAGCAGCTCGTCGGCGTAATTGGGGTGATTCCGGCCGGCGCTGGGCTCGCGAACACCGGCTCGGTTGCCGCTGTCGAGACCTCCGATGTGAACCGCGCCGTTATCGACGCCACACGGACGCTGCCGGCAACCGAAGCGGCGCAAGGCGACGTTCTCGAAGAGGAGTACTACGAGCCGCCTCGCCGCAACGGCATGTTCTTCGCAGCGTTGGCGGTGTTGATCCTCGTTCTTGGCGGCCTGCTCTTCTACATAGCCAATGTGGTGGGCGACCAGGACAGCGCCACGGACACGACGGTGGTGCGAGCACCAGTGCCTGCGGTCATCGGAGAGACGCAAGAGGCTGCCGAGCGGCTTCTCACCGAGGCTGGCTTCCAGGCCGACCCAGTTTTTGAAGAAAATGCCGACGTTGAAGTCGGAGTTGTCTTCGATCAGAACCCAACCCAGGGCACCGAGGCTGACGAAGACTCCACCGTCGTCATCAAAGTCAGTAAAGCGTCGGAGACGGTAACGCTGCCCGATGTCGCAGGGCGCACCGAGGACGAGGCCACCGCCTTGCTGAGCGGCCTCGGTCTGCGTGTCGACCGTCAGGTCGAGTCGAGCGATGATGTCGACGAGGGCATCGTCATCTCGATGTCGCCGCAACCCAACCAGGAAGTGAACCCCGACACGCTGGTCACCCTCACCGTGTCGACCGGTCCGGCCGAGGTCGAAGTGCCGCAACTGGCCGGGTTGACCGTGCAAGAGGCCAGCAACCTGCTCGGCCAACGGGGCTTGCCAAACCCAGACATCGTGCTCGAGCCGTCCTCAGAGATCGAGAAGGGCCTGGTCATTCGGTCAGACCCTGAAGCTGCATCGGCTGTCTCCATCGATCGTCGCATCGTGCTCTACGTCTCAGATGGCCCCGAAACAGCCCTGGTGCCGCCCGTGGTCGGGCTAACCCAGGAAGCAGCCGAACAGGCCATCATCAACAAAGGCTTCTTGCCGGTTGTTGAGTTCATCGATGTGGCCGCTGGCTCGAACGACGACGGCAAGGTGATGTCGCAGGACCCCGCTGCCAACGTCAAGCTCGAAACCGGGTCCGAAGTAATCATCCGGGTGGGCCGGGCGGTCGAGCCGCCGACGACTACTTCCACCACCACGGACCAAACGTCGACCACTGAGTCGCCGACAACAGAGACGACGGTCGACGACAACTAGGCGCAGCGACTCAAGAAGTTTGCGAGAAGTTCTTTCCCCGACCAGGTCAGGACCGACTCGGGGTGGAACTGAACGCCTTCCACGTCGAGTTCGCGGTGGCGTAAACCCATCACCAGCCCGTCTTGCGTTTCGGCGGTGATCTCGAGCACATCGGGAACTGATGATCGCTCGACGATCAGCGAGTGATAGCGGGTCGCGTCAAGTGGGTTGGGCAAACCGGCGAACACCCCGCTGTTGTTGTGCTCAATCAGCGAGGTCTTGCCGTGCATCAACTCTGGAGCCCGCACAACGTCGCCCCCGTACAGCTGGCCGATCGCCTGGTGGCCAAGGCAGACGCCCAGCACCGGAGTCGCACGGCCGAAGTGCTCGATGGCGGCGAGGGATTGTCCGGCCGAATCAGGAAGACCGGGTCCGGGTGAGATCAGGACACCATCGGGCTCGAATGCCGCGAGCTCGTCAATCGTGTGGGCATCGTTTCGTACCACGATCGGATCGGCGCCGAGTTCACCCAGATACTGGACAAGGATGTAGACGAAGGAGTCGTAGTTGTCGATAACCAGCACTCGTGGAGCCACGGTCGCAGGGTAGTGGTACCTCCGGCCGGCTGCGTTTGGATTCTGGGAGCCAGCATCCAATGGCCGCGCTTTTCGAGATAGCAGTGCCTTGCAAGACGGCGGGGCTACGATATTCGCTGATGGCACGTCACGACAGCAGCAGAAGCCGCGTCACGCCGAAGGGGACCTCGTCCACACCGGCTGCCGGTTCTCCCACTCGTAGCGGTTCGACGACCGCACCCGCCGATCGTACGCCTGTGAAAGTTCCAGGAGCATCGGCCGCGTGGGTACCCATCATCATGTTTGCGTTGCTTGTTGCCGGCGTGCTTCTGATTCTGCTGAACTACGTGGCCCCGATACCGGGAGCCCCGTCCAACTGGTATCTGTTGGGCGGCTTGGGCCTCGTGCTGGCCGGCATCATCGCAGCCACGCAGTATCGCTAGCGACGCAGTATCGCTAGCGACGCAGTATCGCTAGCGACGCAGTATCGCTAGCGACGCAGTATCGCTAGCGACGCAGTATCGCTAGCGACGCAGTATCGCTCACGGCGGGCATGGCTCGTTTCGCGAACCGCTGAGAGTGATGGATCGTGAGTAATTGAGCGCGGTTAGCTAGGTAATTTCGCGAGCGTTCGGCGTCCACATCGCGCGCTCAGTACTCGTCCAACCTGAGCCAAACGGGGCCGCTCGCACTGCGTGCGTTCAGCAACCTCCTTATGTGACAGTTTGGTTACATGCCACAGAATGCTCACAGACTGTGGAAAACGCTGGGGGTGGTGTTGCCCACAAGGCTGTGGAAAACTCTATAGGTCTTCAACCGCAGTTGTGAGTTCCATTTCATCGGCACAGTGGCGGGGTGCCTGTGGAACTTGGTCGTTCGCCAACGTCATGCGCAGCTCGGCTCCGCAACTGCTACAGCGATACGTCAATTTGACCCGCCGTAACTCGCCTGGCGGGGGCGGTTCTGGTATGGGGCGAGCAAAAGCGCCGATGATGGCAAAGCCCATCCGCAGGATGAGATAGGCGGCTGCTACAGCGATCGCAACGCGGATCACGCCGTAGCCCATGATCACCAGCACGATGGTGACGGTGATGGCCACGCCGGCCAGGATCGTGCGTCGCCGATTCTGGACCTCGACGTCGCGCGCCTTCGCCGACGACACCACGAGGGTGTCGTCGGCGTCGACCGATTCCGGGAAATCGGTGGTTGGCTCGAACTCGTTCAAGAAGTGGCCGAACTCAGTCGAGGCGTTCGATGATGGTGGCGTTTGCCATACCACCACCTTCGCACATGGTTTGGAGGCCGTAACGGCCGTTCGTCCGCTCGAGCTCGTTGAGCATGGTTGTCATCAACCGAGCGCCCGAGCAGCCAAGCGGGTGACCAAGGGCAATGGCGCCACCATTTGGGTTCACCTTCGTCATGTCGGGGTGATGCTCCTTTTCCCAGGCCAATACGACCGAAGCGAAGGCTTCGTTCACCTCGAAGACGTCGATGTCATCGACGGATAGCCCCGACTTCTCGAACACCTTTGTGGTGGCCGGAATCGGGCCGGTGAGCATCGTGACGGGGTCGACGCCAGCGAGGGCGAAACTGTGGAACTTGGCTCGAGGCTTCAGACCGAGCTCCTTGGCTTTGGTTGCGCTCATGATCAGCACGGCGGCCGCGCCGTCGGTGATCTGAGAGCTGTTGCCGGCTGTGACCTTGCCGTCAGGGATGAACGCCGGCTTGAGACCAGCCAGAACTTCGGCGCTGGTTTCGCGGATACCGCCGTCGGTGGTCACCATGTCTCCGGTCTGCACCACCTTGTTGTTCTCGCGGTCGAGGATCTTCTCGGCTACCGGGATGATCTCGTTGTCGTAGCGACCCTCGTCGCGGGCCTGCGCAGCTCGCTGTTGGCTGAGCAGCGCATAGGCGTCGAGGTCTTGCCGGGAAACGCCCCACTTATCGGCGATCATTTCGGCTCCGATGCCCTGGGGCACGAGCCCGCCGACGTCGGCATAGCGATCGTTCATGGCATCGGTAAAGGGGAAGCCCATGTCCTTTGTGGTGACCGTGGCGCCCATCGGGACCAAACTCATGACCTCGACGCCCGCGGCAATGACGACGTCGTATGCGCCGGCCATCACGCCCTGTGCGGCGAAGTGGGCTGACTGCTGCGACGAACCGCACTGGCGGTCGACTGTGGTGGAGGGCACCGTCTCGGGCCAGCCAGCGGTCAGAACCGCGTTGCGGCCGACATTGACCGCCTGGGCTCCGACCTGCATGACACAGCCCATGATGACGTCTTCGACCAACGCCGGGTCGAGGTCGTTGCGCTCGGCGAGGGCTTTCAGAACCTCGGCGGCAAGATCGGCAGGGTGCCAGCCTGACAGGCGCCCATTTCGCTTGCCCATCGGGGTCCGGACTGCATCGACAATGACGGCGTCTTCCATTTGTGGCCTTTCAGAGTGATCAAAGAGATCGGTATGGGGGACGTGCCGCCTCGCGGAGGGCACATATCCACTGTAGGGAAAACTGCCCGCGAGTGCTCGGCAAGTAGCTGGTAGAGCATCGCTCGTAGCTGTGCCCACGTCGGGTGTAGCTTGCGGGCCATGTGGCCCTCGGTCCAGACCGCACGTCGCTTTGTCGGACTCGGCGTTGGGGTGGCACTGCTCGCGTCATGTGGCGACGGCGGGTTGTCTGACGATCTGCTCGAATCAACGAGTGAACGAGTGAGCCAATTGGCGGCCGAGATCGATCTGATTCTCGAACCAGAGCAGGCCGATTGCGCGGCCCGCCAGCTCGCCGATGATGAGGCGGCCGCCCTTATCCAGCCCGAACTCGAGGCCAAGCTGGCCCGAACCCTGGCCGAGTCGATGCTCGAATGCGCCGACGAGGTGGCGTTGGCCCGGACTTCTATTGGCTCGTTGTCCAGTGAGGTCAGCGACCAGTCGTTCGCATGCGTGGCCGACAGCCTTGGTGACGACGTGATGCTCGACCTGTTCGTCGATCGGCTGGGCGTAGCGCAGGGCGATTTGGCTGAGCTCGACATCCAGACGGCCATAGCGCTGTGCCTAACGCCCGATGAGCTGCTCGACCGAGGTCGTTAGCGGTTCGCCCAGTCGACCTGCTGTCCGTGCAAGAAACCGGCCATTGCTGCTCGCGAGTCCTCTGTTTGTGCGGTCAGGATCTGTGTCCTGTTCTCGAGATCGATTCCCGCTTGGAGCGAGTTGATCTCGAGGTTCGACCACATCACTTCTTTTGTCATCCACACGCCCATCGGGCTGTTCGCTGCGATTAGGCGAGCCGTGACCAGGGCCTCCTCGAGCAGGGCATCGCCTGGAACCACTCGAGTAACCAGGCCGAGTCGGTCGGCCTCCTCGGCATCGAAGACTCGACCGGTCAACAGGAGTTCGTGCGACCGAGCGGCGCCGATGAGACGAGGCAGCAGCCACGAGACGCCGATGTCACAACCGGAGATCCCGAGCCGAACGAAGGCGCTGGCGAATTTGGCCGACTGGCTACAGATCCGAACGTCGCTGGCTAGGGCGATGGCGAAACCGCCACCGGCTGCCGCTCCATTGATGGCGGCGATGATGGGCTGGCGAACGTTGCGCATGCGAGGCACGAGGTCGGCGATGAACTGCTGCACCGCCATGCCTTGCTGGGGGCTGCCCTGACCTTCGGTCCCCGGAATGATGCCGAACCCGCGCAAGTCGAGCCCGGCGCAGAAACCGCGCCCCTCGCCGGTGATGACGACGACGCGACAGTCGTGGTCGGCATCGACGGTGTCGAGGGCATCGTGCAGCTCGCGGACCAGGTCGTAGGTGAGGGCATTGAGTGCCTCGGGTCGATTGAGCGTCAGCTGCGTAATGTGAGCTTCGGGGTGAGTGATCTCGACGTTTGCCATACAGCGATCGTAGGTTTACGGCGGGACCTCACAAAACGAGCCAACAAATGGGGAGAACTTCATGAGTCACGGAGGGCGGCTTGCCGCCAAAGCCTTGAAGGCGGCCGGTGTCGAGTGTGTGTTCACACTCAGCGGCGGTCATGTCATGGGCATTTACGACGGGTGTCTCGATGAAGGCATCAAGGTGGTCGACGTTCGACACGAGCAGGCGGCGACCCACGCGGCCGATGCGTGGGCTCGATTGAACCCAGGCAAAGTCGGCGTGGCCATCCTTACTGCCGGCCCTGGGGTGACTGATGGTGTCACCGGTGTCGCCAACGCCTGGCGGGCTAACTCGCCGATTCTGGTCATCGGTGGGCAAGGTCCGTTCAACAATCTCCGTCGGGGTTCGCTGCAGGAGATGGATCACGTTTCGGTGATGCGACCGATCACCAAGTGGGCCGACGTCTGCTACGAGACGAGCCGCATTGGCGAGTACATCGAGGTTGCCGTTCGCAACGCCCTGTCGGGTGTGCCCGGACCGGCGTTTCTCGAGATCCCGATGGATGTACTGCACTCGCCGATCGATGTTGACGCCATTGCCTTGCCTCGCTTTCGTGACTATCGAGTAGCGGCCACCGCGAATGGTGCGCTCATCGAAGAAGCAGCCACGTTGCTACAGCAGGCCGAGCGGCCGATGGTGATGGCCGGCACAGCTCTGAAATGGTCCGAAGGTGGCCCAGCACTGCGCCGATTCGCCGAGTCGACGCACCTGCCGGTCTTCACCAACGGTATGGGTCGAGGTCAGTTGCCTATGAACCATCCGCAATTCTTCAATCGCAGCCGAAAGAACGCTCTTGCCGATGCCGACGTGGTTGTGCTGGCCGGAACGCCTCTCGATTTCCGGATGAAGTATGGCGGCTCGATTCCGCCAGACGCCAAGATCATCCAACTCGATCTCGACGAGACCCTGATCGGGCAGAACCGCTCGGCCGACATTGGTTTGGTCGGCAACCTGGGGGCCAACCTCGATGCTATTCGTGCAGAACTGACCAACAAGGGCGGCGTCGATTTCAGTGATTATGCCGCCAGTCTTCGCCAGATTGAAGACGTTGCTGAGGCCGCGATGGCGTCTCAGCTGAACTCAGACGAGGTGCCGATCGATCCGCTGCGGCTGTGTCGCGAGATTGCCGACTACATCGCGACCGACGATCAGATGATCGTGATCGGTGACGGCGGTGACATCGTGGCCCAGTCGTCCAAGGTGTTGAAAGTGCCCGAGCACGGCACGTGGATGGACCCGGGACCACTCGGCACCTTGGGTGTGGGTATGCCGTTCGCCCTCGCTGCGCAGTTGTCGAACCCCGACAAGCGAGTGATGATCATCTACGGCGACGGGTCGTTCGGTTTGAATGGGTTCGAGTTCGACACGGCTGTCCGTTTTGGTTTGCCGATCGTGGGGATCGTTGGCAACGACGCAGCCTGGGGTCAGATGATGCGTCCACAGGCAATGCTCTATGGCAATGATCGTCTGGTAGCGACGGAGCTGAACTACACGCGCTACGACAAGGTGGTCGAGGCCCTCGGCGGACACGGCGAACACGTCGTGGTTCCCGACGACATTGGCCCGGCCATCGAGCGAGCCTTCGCCTCGGGTAAACCGGCCCTGGTCAATGTCGAGATGCGCCAAGATGTCGACGGCATGAAAGGCAGCACGTACGTCTAGACACACCTACCGGGTTCCCCGTATAGGCGCCGCACTTGTCGACGCAGCGCAGCCTTGCGGAGCTACCTACGAGAGTTTGAAGAGGCCGGGCTCGACCTCTGCAGCCTCACCACGGGCGACCATTCGCTCGACATGGAGTGTGGCCGTGCGGTGCTCGACGTCGCCGATGTGGGTGCCCTCAACGTGAGGTCGGTAGACGAAACGGTTGGCGGCCATGTCGTTGATCGATCGGGGTTCAACCAGGTACTCGAGCATCGCCTGGTGGCGACGTTCGATGACGGCTGTGAACGTGTCGATCATCTCGACAAAGGTGTCGCGGCCTTCGATCACGCCCTTGTGGTGGAACGTGACATAGAAGTTCGCTTCCTCGTCGCGGACCTGATGAAGGCTGCTTTCGAACTGTTCGAGACTCGACCATGCGTCTCCGTAATACGGGCCGAAGCCCGTGAGGTCGATGTCGGACAGAAAGAACACGCCATCACTAATCCGAAAACCACTATGGCCAAGTGTGTGACCGGGCAGGTGCACGGCTTCGAGCGAGATGCCACCCAGGTCCCAGATGTGTCCATCGTGAAATCCCTCGGCATCGGGACGAGGCGCGTAGCTGAACTCCTCCAGGCAGATCTTTGCGAAGTCGTCGCGGGCTTGGCCCTCGAAGCCGTAGACCTCCATCAGCCCATCCAGACTCTGAGCGGCCAGCAGATCATCTTGATGTATGTGCACACGAGCCTCGGTGAACAAGCCGTTTCCGGGCACATGATCCTCGTGCCCGTGGCTGTTGATTACCGCGTCGATGGCGACGTGGGCCCCGCCCTTGGCCACGACGGTGACCGACGGATCGATGATGACCGCCTCGCCTTCACCCTCGATCACAAGCGAGTTGCCGGAGGGGTAAAGGCCATTGTCGGCCCCGACCAAAACACTCACCCTGTCGGTGAGCTGTCGACGCTCGTCTGCCCAGTCGGTTGTAGTCGCACCAGAAGTCACGGCGCCGAGACTACCCGCCGGCCCTCTTCTGCGCGAAGGTGGGTGAGATGTCCGAAGTGAGATGGAAAGACGTGCCGCCCCTGCGCCGTCCGCTGCTGCTGATGGCCTTCGAGGGCTTGTTCGATGCTGCTGAATCGGCCACCGAAGCCCTGGCATGGGTACGGGACCGTAATGACGCTGCTGAAGTCGCAGAGATCGACCCCGAGACATACTTCAACTTCAACGAAACCCGCCCAATGGTGCGGTTCGACGACGACGGCAAGCGGGTCATCGATTGGCCAACCACCAGGGTGTGGGCCTGCACCACCGGTGCCGAGCGCGACCTTTTGTTGATGACCGGCATCGAACCCCAACTGCGTTGGCGCAGTTTCGCTGATGATGTGCTCGAAATCGTCCGACGGAGCGGGGCCGAGATGGCGGTGACGGTCGGCGCCATGGTTGCGATGGTGCCCCATACCCGGCCGTTCCCGATCACCGGCAGCGCGGCCAACCCCGAGCTGGCGCGTCGACTGGGGCTTGATCGACCCAGCTATCAGGGGCCGACCGGCGTGGTTGGCGTTGTCCACGATCGTCTCGATCGCTCCGGCGTACCCGTGATGTCTTTGCGGTCGTCGGTGCCCCACTACGTTCCCGGTCCCCCCAACCCGAAGGCGACGCGTGCGTTGCTGCGGCGTATTCAGCAGACCACGGGAGTGCCCACCAGCTACGAAGAACTCGATGGCGCGGTGAAGGAATGGGCCGAACGGGTCGACCAAGCGGTGCAATCCGACGACGAGAGCCGCGACTACGTCGCCCGTCTCGAACGCCAGGTCGATTCGAATGAAGACTTGCTGCCCTCGGGCGATGCCCTTGCCGCCGAACTCGAGGCCTTCTTGCGCGATCACTCGAGCGGCAGCGCCGAGGATCCGGCCGCCGACAACGATGAAGACACCGACGACGAATCGTGAAGTAGGCCGGTGAGAGCTTAGGAGATCGCCTTCTGCCGTAGCCAGTGGTCGGCCAGCACCAGAAGGGCCATCGCTTCGACCATCGGAACCGCACGAGGGAGTACGCACGGATCGTGCCGGCCCTTGGCGGCCAGGGTGGTCGCGTTTCCCTCGGTGTCTACCGTCTTTTGCTCGGAGCTGATGGTGGCAGTTGGCTTGAACGCCACCCGACCGATGACGTCGGCGCCGCTGCTCATGCCACCTTGAATACCGCCCGAGTTGTTGCTGGTTTGGATCGGTGATCCATCGCTACCGGGTTCGAAAGGATCGTTGTGGGCAAGCCCACTCATTCGAGTGCCAGCAAAGCCGCTACCGATCTCGAATCCCTTGGCCGCTGGCAACGAGATCATGGCCTTGGCCAAGTCGGCGTCGAGCTTGTCAAAGACCGGCTCGCCCAAACCGGCCGGTACGCGACGAGCAACAAAGGTCACGACGCCGCCCAGGCTGTCGCCATCGCGCCGGGCTTGCTCAATGGCCTCGGTCATTCGAGCGGCAGCGTCTGGATCTGGGCAGCGTGTGGGATCGGCTTCGACCTCGTCGAGGGTGACGGTCGATGTGTCGACCGATGCGTCGATGTCGTGCACCTGGCTGACCCAGGCCAACACCTCGATGCCGGCCTCGACTCGCAGGAGCTTTCGAGCAACCGCGGCGGCAGCGACTCTCCCGATGGTCTCTCGGGCCGACGCTCTGCCCCCACCGCGATGGTCGCGGAAACCGAACTTGGCTTCGTACGTCCAGTCGGCGTGACTTGGTCGGTAGACATCTTTCAGGTGGTCGTAGGCGCCGGGGTTTTGGTCTTTGTTGCGAACCAGCATGGCAAGTGGTGTTCCCGTGGTTTGTCCCTCGAAGATTCCCGACAGAAACTCGACTTGGTCTACTTCGTCGCGTTGGGTAACCAGGCGGCTCTGACCGGGGCGGCGCCGATCGAGTTCCTTCTGTACCTCGGCTTCAGTGAGCTCGAGCCGGGGCGGGCAGCCGTCGACGACGACACCGACGCCTGGTCCGTGAGATTCGCCGAAAGTGGTGAGCCGGAAAAGCTGGCCGAACGAGCTGGTCACGGCAGCGAGCGTACTGCGCCCGACCGAGCCATCACCTGGGATCCTGCGTACCCTCGTGGGATATGGACCTCGTGCCTGCCTCAGCTGACTCCCGGGTCCTGGTTTGGATCGACCAGGATCTCTGTACCGGCGATGGCATTTGCACCGACCACGCTCCCGAAGTGTTCACGATCCTCGAGGATGGCATCGCCTACTGCAGACAGGGCGATCGCACGTTCAATGATCCGGGGGGCGCTGCGGAGTTGGCGGTTGTTCCGGGGTTCCGTGAGGTTGAGGCGATCGCGGCTGCTGCCGAGTGCCCGGGCGAGTGCATTTTTATCGAATTTGGAGAAGGCGACGTCCGCGCCGAGCTGCTCCAGTGAGCGATTCCTCCCCGATTCGCGTGGGCGTTTCGTTGGCCTTTGGTCTCGCTGGTTACGACGGGCGGAGGGCCGACCTCACCGCCATCGCTGATGCCGGTCTCGATCATGTCCTGATCGCCGACCACGTCAGCTTTCGTGGTGGACACGGAATCGACGGCCTCACGCACCTGGCCTCGTTGTCAGGAATCGAGCCTCGGCTCGATCTCTACCTCGGGGTGATGCTGCTAGCGCTGCGGCACCCCGTGGTTGCCGCCCGTCAGATCACAGAGCTAGCTGAAGCAGCCCCTGGACGGCTCACGGTCGGTGTCGGGGTTGGTGGTGAGGATCGCCACGAGTTCGAGGTCTGCGGCATCGACCCACGCACCCGCGGCCGTCGCACGAATTCCTCAATGCAAATCGTCCGGCGTCTACTCGAAGGAGACACCGTCGACTGGGACGACGAGTTCTTTCAGCTCGACAAAGCCGAGATCAAACCGACGGTGGATCCGCCGGTGCCGGTCACAGTTGGTGGCCGTAGCGATGCTGCGCTCGAGCGCGCCGGCCGCTTTGGTGACGGCTGGTTGGCTAGTTGGTGTTCGTCTCGCCGGTTCGCCCAAGGCATTGAGCGAACCGAAACAGTCGCGTCCGATTGCGGCCGGGCTCCGACCTGGCAACACGGACTTCAGGTCTGGGTTGGTGTTGGCACCGACTACGACGATGCTCGGCAGTACGTGGCCAAGGGCATGGAGGCGTTCTATCGAATTCCGTTCGACGGCTTCGAGCGTTACACCCCCAGTGGCACAGCCGACGACATCGCGACGTTCTTGCAGCCGTACGCCGACGCCGGATGCAGCGTCTTCAACCTCACGCCGTGCGGTGCCGACCGGGAGGCCGAAATCGCCACCATCGCTGAGGTGAAGCGGCTTCTCTCAGCCTGACACGGGGCGGCTAGCCTGCCGTTCTATGAGCGAGAACGACATCAACGACGAGGGCGAGTCACTTGAGGTCGTCGCTGGCACCGCCGAACCCGACGTCGACATCGAGGCCGCAGCCAAGGAAGCAGGCCTGTCGGCAGAAGCCGTTGCCGAGCAATTCGGCGACGACGCCCCCGCCGCCGTGCCGGTCGAGCCAGATGAGGACGGCGACCGACGGGCTACGGCTGCCTACGCCGGCTGGGCCTACCTAGCCTTCCTCTTCGCTCTCTTCCTCGCTTTGGCGCTGCTCGCCTACGGATGCGATAGCGACGACGATGACAGCGAGGCCGTGGCGTCGGTAACGACCACGATCGAGGTCGCGGCCGACGAGCTCACGCCGGTGGCGCTCGAGTTCGTCGTTGACGGTGATCTGGTCACGCTGAATGGCGTGGTGCCAGATGCCGGTGCTCAGTCGCAGCTCGTCGATCTCGCCGTCGCCCGATTTGGCGACGGTAATGTCGTTGATGCGCTCACCATCGATGCTGACACGACGCTTACCGACGGGACGCTGTCGATCACTGGGTCCACTATTGTTGGTGACGAAGATCCCGAAGGATTGCAGGCCGACGTGGCAGCGGCACTCGGTGTTAGTGCTGGCGACTTCGACGTGGCATTCGAGGAAGTCGAGTTGACCCCGATCGATGTCGAGGCAAACGTCGCCACCGACAAGGTGGCACTCAGTGGTGTTGTTCCAGATCAGGCAACCGTCGACGGAATGATCGAGGCTGCCGAGGGCATCTGGGGCGAAGGAAACGTGGATGGCGCGGGCCTCACGGTCGATCCACTCTTCACTTTGGCCGGCGGAGCTGTGCGGGTCACCGGTGTAACCGATGCTGGCGACACCAGGGTCGGCCAGTTTGCAGCAGCGGCCGAGAGCGCCTTCGGCGTCACCATTGCCAACGGAGTTGAGGTCGACTCAAGCGCCGAGGCTCTTGGTCGGCTTGAGGCCCGTCTCAAGGAGGAGCTCGCGGCAGATCCGATCTTGTTCGCCACCGGTAGCGCCGACATCGATCCGGCCTCGGATGAGATCTTGGTGACTGCTGCTGCTGCCATCAATGCCGCTCCGGGTATCTCGGTCGAAGTCGTTGGCCATACCGATGATCAAGGTGCTGCTGGCGCCAACCAGGAACTCTCCGAAGCTCGTGCCCAGGCCGTGCTTGATCGACTCGTCGAATTGGGAGTTGACGCCGACCGGCTTGCTGCTCGCGGTGCCGGCGAGGACGAGCCGGTTGACGATAACGAGACTGCAGAAGGCCGGGCGGCGAACCGTCGCATTGCCTTTGAGTTTGAGGGCGCAGCGGATTCGTGATGAGGATGTCCGAGCCGACAAACAAGGAGAAGAGTTCATGAAGATCGCGCGTTTCCGTCAGGGTGATGGGCCGGCTCGATTGGGCGCCGTAGATGGCGACGATTTGATCTCGCTGGACTCGCTCGAATTGGGTGATGACGTTGTCGCGGCGGCAATGCTTGAACCGGCGGCCCGTGACGCCGCTACGGACGGCGCAGAGCGGCTGGCGATCTCGTCCGTCACGCTGTTGGCGCCGATTGCCCGGCCGCCCAAATTTCTCGCCATTGGACTTAACTACGTCGATCACATCGAAGAGGGTGGTCGACCCGTTCCCGAGTTCCCGATCTTCTTCAACAAACAATCGACCTGCGTAAATGATCCCAACGCCGAGGTTCCTATTCCGGCGGCTGCGCCTGACAATGTCGACTATGAGGGCGAGCTAGGGATGGTTATCGGTAAAGAGTCACGTGCCGTGAGTCAGGCTGATGCCCCCTCGATCGTGGCTGGCTACACGGTTGTCAACGATGTTTCGGTTCGCGATTGGCAGCGCTTGGCTCCAACCATGACGCTTGGAAAATCGTGGGACGGGCACGGCCCGTGCGGCCCATGGCTGGTCACGACCGATGAGATGCCCGATCCCCACGGTTTGCGGATGCAGACCTTCGTGAACGGTGAGCTCCGGCAGGACACCACCACCGATCTGATGGTCTTCGATTGTTGGCACCAAATCGAGACCTTGTCGACCGTTTGTACGCTCGAGGTTGGCGATGTGATCGCAACCGGTACCAGCAGTGGTGTTGCCGCCTATTTCGACCCGCCCAAGTTCTTGAAGCACGGCGATGTGTGTCGTATCGAGGTCGAAGGCATCGGCACGCTCGAGAACACCTTCGTCAACGAGTAAGCCTCCGCCAAGTCGGCGTTACGAGCGAGGGCTCAGGGGGTAGCGATAATACGGAAGGACTCGGCTGTTCGGCCTTCGTCGAAGCCGGCCCGGCGGCCGACGTCTCGACCCCACTCCCGGATGCGTTCCGGCATTTCCCCCGGTGTTTGCATTTGGCTCTTGTGGCACAACAGCGCTTCGATTTTGGCGTCGATGTAGTCAGTGGTGTCGACGAAGTGATCGCCCTGGCCGCCTTCCATAACCCAGACCTCGGGAACGGTGTGGGGCTCGAGGCCTTCGTCGGCCAGTAGGGCCGGAAAGGCGAACTCGTTCCGGCTGTCGGGGTAGACGGCGCAGATCGTTGCCTCGCCGGTCGCGAGGTGGTCGGGGTGGCTGGCGTAGATGCGGTCGTAGTTCCTCTCAGGAGACTGAACAATCACCTTGTCCGGGCGTACCTGTCGGATTACTCGGCTGATGGCCTCGCGCAGAGCCAGATCGGCGACAACAGCGTCGTCGGGGAATCCGAGAAAGTGAAGCTGGTCGACACCGACGACCTGTGCCGCCGAGGTCTGCTCGGTCTTGCGGATCTCGGCCATCTCGCTTCGAGAGATGCTGTTGTCGAATCCGCCAGCCTCGCCGTTGGTGACGAGGCAATAGATCACCTCATGACCGGCTGCGGTCAGCGAAGCCGTCGTGCCAGCGGCACCGAAATCGAGATCATCAGGGTGTGCGGCGATAGCAAGGAATCGGTCGGCCATGGCGCCAAAACGTATCTCTGGCATGATGACCTGATGGCATCGATGTCAGTTGAAGAGCGTGAGAGCTTTCTCTCGAGGCCGCACGTTGGGGTCCTTGGGGTTGAAGAATCGGGTCGAGGGCCACTCACTGTGCCGATCTGGTACGCCTACGAGCCGGGTGGTGAGATCGTCATACTCACCGGACCGACATCGAAGAAGGCCAAGCTCATCGAAACTGCGGGACGCTTCAGCCTTTGTGTCCAGCAAGAGGCCCTTCCGTACCGCTATGTGATGGTCGAGGGAGCGGTCACCGAAACTCGTCTGGCGGAACTGGAGGCCGACGAGCGGCCGATGGCTCGCCGCTATCTGGGTGAGCAGATGGGTGACCGGTATTGCGAAGACACGTCGCCGGTTGAGAGTATTCGCATCGCTATGCAACCTGACCGTTGGTATTCGGTCGACTACGGCAAGGTGGAGGACTAACCATGGGTGATCTCACGTCGACTGAGTTCGGGACTGTTCTCCTTGCCCTACGAGTGATCTTCGGTTTGGTTTTCGCCGGTCACGGTTGGGGAAAATGTAAGAATGGCATCGACGGCACCGCAGGGTGGTTCGACAGCATCGGTATGAAGCCGGGTCGAGTGCATGCGCTGCTCGCGTCGATCACCGAGATCGGCGCTGGCCTGATGCTGGCAGCTGGCTTACTCACATCGTTCGCGGCGGCCGGGGTGGTGGGCGTCATGGCGGTCGCTGGCTACACGTCGCACCGGAAGAACGGCTTCTTCATTGTGAAGGACGGTTGGGAATACACCTTCATCGTCGCCCTCATCGCTGTTTCCATTGCCGGGCTTGGCCCGGGCAAATGGTCGATCGATTCGGCCCTGTCGATCTCAGACTCGCTCAACGGCTTCGTCGGTTTGGCCATTGCCTTGGTGCTCGGTGTTGGCGTTGGTATCGCTCAGCTAGCCCTGTTCTATCGCCCACCGGCTGAGGCCTAGGCGCCAAGTCAGTTGGTCGTAGTTGTCTCGAGGACTGTTGTTGTTTCGAGAGTGGCAGTTGTCTCGAGGGTTGTCGTTGTTGCCAGCCGCCGCCGCTCGGTGAAGTAGACGTCGATTCGTACGTCGTCCTCTGCGATCTCGATGAGCTTCAGCACAAGCTCGGTCGACGCTGGCTCGGTAGGTCCGACGACATCGACAACGACGCGTTTGCCGTCGAACTCGACGGCCGCCACCGTGAGGTCGTTCTTGCGAGCGAAGGCGTTGACGGCCGTCGCCATCTGGTCTTGTTTCACTTCGAGAGGCGTAGGCGCCGACGCCGGGGCAACGATTGACCGTGGCACCCAGGTGAGACGCACGGTCAGATCGAGACCCAACTCTGCGGTGAGCCGGTCGATGAGCGCATCGACCGAGGGCGACTGGCCGGTGCCGACGACGTCGACGCGAAGGACGTCGGCGCGCAATGAAACTGACTCGAGCTGGTACTCATTTTCGTCGCCGGCACTTTCGACCAGCCATTGATTCACGACGTCCTCGACCGACCGCAGCTGTCGCTCCTCGTCGGTCTCGATCGTCGTGGTGGGCGCAGCGGTCGTAGTTGTCGTTGCTTGTTGGGTGCGGGTCCATTGCACGCTGGCTCGCGCCTCGTCTCCGAGAATAGGACCGAGGAGCCGCTCGAGTTCGGTCTGTTCGGGAGGCTGGATGAGTCCGGAAATTTCAACCGAGACCCGCTGTAGATCGGCGTTGATGTCGACATCATCGACATCAAGTTCGTAGCCCTCCAACCAGACAGCGACGGCTTCGTCGACCTGTTGTTGCGTCTGTGCCGATCGGGCGGCGGCCACGCTGGCCCGAATCAACGGAACGGCTACGGCAACAACGACGGCCACTGCGATCGCGGTGCCGGCGAGGATGCCGGGGGTAGTTCGGGCAAGTCGTCGGGGCGGCACGAAGCCAGTAACGACGAATACGGTGAGACCAGCCAGGATGATGGCAGCGAGGTTGGTTCCGTACAGGAGTAGGGCACCGGCAGCGAGGTCGAGACGGCCCGCCTCGAGCGTGATGCCAACGGTTCCTAACGGTGGCACCAGAGCGACCGCGACCGCGACGCCCGGAAGTGCTGCCGATGCGTCCTTACGTACGGTTGCATAGCTCCCAGCGACTCCTGCGGCCAGGGCTACGACAAGATCGCGTAGATCGGGGCTGGTGCGCGAGATCACCTCGTTCGGCAGGGCTCCATCGGGGATAATCAGGGAGATGGCATAGGCAACGATGATGCACCAAACCGTTGCGACCGTCACCCGAATGGTGGACTCGATGATCTTGTTGGGCAGGGCCATCGAGATGGCGGCAGCCAGGCCGAGCACAGGTGTCATCAAGGGCGCCAAAAGCATGGCACCGATGACAACCGCGGCCGAGTCGGCGGAGAGCCCCATGACGGCCACGATGACGGCGAGGGTCAACATCACGGTGAAGCGAAATACCCAAGCTTCCACCCGGACCATCGCCAGGTCGTTCATGACGCGCCGGCGTTCTTCGGGCTCGAGGTAGCGATGCCACCATTCGCGCTGAGGCCGTTCGCGGCCAGGCCCAGTTGGAGTGCCGCCGACAGACACGGGACTTGTAGCGTACGGAGAGCCCGGTGCCTCGCCTCGTTGGTCTGGATGCAGCAACCGCTCCTTCAGCGACTGGCTGGTCAAGCAAAGGTCTTTTCTGACCGACCCTTTAAGACATGGAGTCCGAATCCGATCTCGGATTGCACCCACCCTGGGTCCGTTGGCTGGCCGTTCCCCTGGCCTTACTGGTGCTGCTCCTTGCTGCGCTCGCAGTGAGCGCTGAGTCGCGTCAGGAGTATCTGGATCGTCAAGCGG
This sequence comes from Acidimicrobiales bacterium, assembly GCA_047638695.1. Classification (GTDB taxonomy): domain Bacteria; phylum Actinomycetota; class Acidimicrobiia; order Acidimicrobiales; family SZUA-35; genus JAHECQ01. The sequence continues at coordinate 60,463 of JBLINY010000004.1, forward strand.
TCGAGGCGGCGGCCGGCGACGAGCCAGCCAATGACCCGTCGAGTGGGTCACCCTCCGGTCAGTCGCGCACGGCGGAGCACTCCGGTTCCGGCGGTTCTGGCGGTTCAGCGACCGAGGCAGGGCGGTTGATAATCCAGACCGAGAACGGTCCTGTTGAGCTCACGCTCGACGGACAGACGGCTTCTGGCCAGGGGAGCGATGGCGCTGTCCTGGCGCTCCAGCCCGATCCCGCCGGCGACATTGTCGGATTCCGGGTCGACGGCGACGGCACCTTCAAACCCGTCCGCCGCGGTGAGCCGACCGAAGACATGACGTTGTTGGGCCGGATGCCGACGCGACTGACCCCGACCAGACTGACCCGGACGAGTCGTCGATCGATTGGCGCGCCGTTGGGGTCCTGATTCTGGCAGTGGTTGGCCTGTCGTTGGCCGGCTGGTGGTTCTTCTATTTCAGTCGACAGAAGAGGGGAGAGGACGCGCCGCCTTCGACGGTGGGCTCTGTCCCGTCCGGGCTCTCGGGTTGGGAAGCCCTCGATGCATTCCTCGCTGAGTTGTTGGCCGACCCTGACCCGACACGGGCCATCCGAATGGCTGTGGCCTGCGTCGAACAGGGGATGGGTCGGCTGCCGGGCCGGCCGTCAGAGCGAACGCCACAAGAGTGGCTGCTGATGGTCGATACCACCGATCCGCCCCTGGCCACCCGGTTGAGGCCCCTCGTCGACCGATATTGCGACATTCGGTTTGGTAACCATCAGGCTTCCTCCAGGGAACGAGATGACGCCGTGTCCGAGCTGCGCGAGTTGGTATACCTGGCGCTGGACCACCCTTCGAAGCATGCACGGTTGCCTGTCGATGAGACGGCCGTCTCGTGAGGTTCGCTGCGGAGTCCTTTTGGTTCTTCTTCTTTGCGGCGTCGTGCGGTGTCGGCATCGTGCTGTTCGTCCTGGCCCGTCGGATGTCATCAGGCGAGAAGAACGCAGGGCCGTTGATTCCCGAGCCCGTCATGGTTGCGGGTCTTGCCGAGGCCAGTCTGGATCTCGTGGCCATCGACCAACATCTGGCCAGGCAACCGCAGGTGGTTGTAGATCTCTTGCACGAACTGGCGGCAGCGCTCGACGTCGACGCCGGGCGGCCACCCTCGGCTCCGCATGACGCCCCCTCGGTACGTCTCGAAGCCGAACGGCTCCTGGGCGTGCTCGAGCACCAGGTGTTCGCAACCGACCGCGCCGCGTCACCGAACCCATATCCAGCGACTGCAGAAATCGAGAACTGACGATGAGCCATCACGACGTGCAACAGGCCAGCTCGTACCTATTGGACCATCTTGAACAGGTCATTGTCGGAAAGCGATCGACGTTGGCCCTCATCGTGGCCTCGCTCCTCGCAGACGGTCACGTTCTGCTCGAAGACGTACCCGGCGTTGCCAAAACGGCGACGGCGCGATCGCTGGCCCAAGCGGCGGGGATGGACTTCTCGCGGGTGCAGTTCACTCCCGACCTGATTCCGGCTGACATCACGGGGTCGTCGGTTCTCTCAGGCAAAGAGAACTTCGACATCGAGTTCAAGCCGGGGCCAGTCTTCGCCAACCTTGTGTTGGGCGACGAGATCAACCGAGCCCCGCCGAAGACCCAGTCCGCGCTGCTGGAGGCGATGGAAGAACGCCAGGTGACGGTGGACGGCGTCACTCACAAGCTGCCAAACCCTTTCATGGTCGTCGGGACCCAGAACCCCATCGAGTCTGAGGGCACCTATCCGTTGCCCGAAGCTCAGCTCGACCGCTTCTTGATGCGAATGGGGATTGGCTACCGGTCGAATGAAGCCGAGGTCGATCTGATCATGCGTCGGGCTCAACGCCGGGCTGATGCGATTGTTCTGCAGCCAATGATGGATGCCAGCGGCGTGGCCGGTCTGCAACAGCGGGTTGAAGAGGTGCATCTGAGCCTCCCAGTAGCGGAGTACGTGGTTGGTCTGGTCGAGGCAACGCGCTCGAGTCCGCGAACGGAGGCCGGTGCTAGTCCGCGGGGTTCTCTTGCCCTGCTGAAGGCCAGCCGGGCCTGGGCGGCCATGCACGGTCGTTCGTACGTCTTGCCCGATGATGTCAAGGCCATGGCCGTTCCGTGCCTGGCCCATCGTCTCCTGTTGCTCCCAGACCAATGGGTGCGTGGTGTGCGTCAGGGACAGGTTGTCAACGAGGTGTTGCAGACCGTGCCGGCGCCGCAACCCACCGACGCTGTTGAAGCTCACGCCCAGGTCGAGCCAGTACCGGCTGTCGCCGTTTCCTGAGCTCTTGAGTCGCCACCTCACGTACCGATTTTGGCTGTGTGTGATCTCGGGGCTCGGCGCGCTCGTGCTCGCGCTTGGAGCCCAAGAGATCGCTTTCCTGGCTGTCGCATCTCCCTTTCTGTGCGCCGTTGTTGTCTCACTGGTCGAGGGTTGGTGGCCGGTTGCCACCGTTAGAGGTGTGCGCCTCTCGAACCACCAGGTTGTAGAAGGCGACAGGCTCGAGTTTCTGGTGCAGGTCACGGCTCCCCGGCCGCTGCCGTGGTTGGAAGTCGAGCTGCAGTTGCCGGGCGGGATCGAATCAGTCGGGCCGACCCGCCACGTGACCCCGTTGCGCGGCACCGAGCAGTTTCGATTCTCGATGTGTGCCGCCCGGTGGGGTGTCCGCGGGCCTGAATGGGTGAGCCTGCTGACCCGCGATCGACTCGGACTGACCGAACGACTTCACCACGTCGCCTTGGACGAAGACATCCGCATCCATCCGCCGACCGAGCGCCTCACCAATCTGGTGAGCCTTCAAAAGACTCGACTGATGAGTGGAGACCATCGCAGTCGTCGTCGTGGTGGTGGTACCGAGCTCGCTGAGGTGCGGCCCTATTGGTCTGGCGATCCCATCCGCAGCATTCACCCTCGGTTGTCGGCTCGGCGAGGCGCGCCGTATGTGCTCGAGCGTCACCCTGAACAGGCATCAGACATTGTTCTGTTCGTCGACTCAGTGCAGGACATCGGTGTCGATCTCGACACCACCCTGCGGTGGACGGTTACCGCCGCCATGACCCTGGCCGAACAGCACCTGCGGGCCATGGACCGGGTAGGGATTCTCGACCGTGGGGCGGGTGTCCGATGGCTCGATGCAGGAATGGGTCGCCAAGCGCAGCATGCAATCGTCGACATGCTCCTCAATACCTCGGTGTTGCGGTCTCGCTCCGTCGATCAGCCGACCATTCCTGTCGATCGACTGCCCAAGGGGGCCACGGTCTTCGCCCTCTCCCCACTGTTGTCGACGGTGATCTACGGCGACCTCGCTCGGTTGCGGCAGCGCGGCCACGAGGTCATCGTGGTGACACCGAAGTCACCCGAATCGGGCAGTGCTTCGCCACTGGCCCGGCGAATCGTGGGGCTGAATGCCGAAGTTCGGCGGCGGGCACTCGCCGACGCCGGGGTGCTTGTCATTCCATGGGACCCAAGCGAACCACTCGACCAAACGCTTATCCAGGCTGACCTGGTGCGGCGTCGCTTCGCCCCATCGCGAGGGGGCGCTTTGGCGGGTGCCGGTTCATGAGCAACAACTTCGTGAGCAACAACTTGGTGACCAAAAAAGAGGCGCCCTTGAAGAGGCGCCAACAAGTCGAGGCCCTCTCGACGGGTGAGGCCGTGGCCGCAGCAGCGATCATGCTGCTGTGGTGTCTCGTTCCATTGGTCATTGGCATGCCCGTGCTGATGGCACTGCTGCTGGCAGCGATCGGGCTCGGTCTGCTGTGGACGGCCCTGCTCACCGGAAGCTATTTGGCGCTCTCGATTTCCCTGCTCTACGCCAGCGTGTTGACGGCGATCAGCTTCGCCGAGAGCGATGCGTTGGGGCTGGGGGTAGCACCGCCGGCCCTGGCGAGCCTGTTTGTCCTCGGCGATCTGGTCAGAGTGGCCTACGCCCGTCGCCGCGCCAGTGTTGTCTCGGACCGACTGCTCCGCTCAGCGCTTGCCGGGAGTCTTGGAGTCGGCCTTCTGACCTCGGCGTCGACCGCCATGATTTGGCTGGTCGGCGATGGCGCTGAGGGAGTCAATTGGCTGTGGACCCCCATCGCCGCCAGTGTGCTCATCGTGCTCCTAGCGGTGCTGGTGGTGGCGCAAGCCCGCAGGGCCATCGCCGCCGATCGGCGTAGGTGGACACCCGGTGAGCACGTTCCGCAGCCACCAACGCACTACTGATCAAACCACTCTCGGGCTCGCTCTGTCTTGGTGGCGTGTCGTACGTTCGTGCGATGGTCGCTCCAACGCAGGCAGTCGAACCCACGATGACGCCAACCGGACCGTGGCGCATCGGCGTCGATGTCGGTGGCACGTTCACCGACCTGGTGTTGGCTGACCAGCATGGTCGAAGTTGGGTGGCCAAGGTCCCGTCGGTGCCCGCAGACCCAAGTCGAGGTGTCCTGAACGCCGTAGCCAGCATGGCTGACGATCTTGGCCAATCGGTCGCCGATGTGCTTTCAGGGTGCGCCCTTTTCGTCCACGGTTCGACCGTGGCTACCAACACGATGCTGGAAGGCAAGGGCGCCAAGGTCGGCTTGCTGACTACCGAAGGCTTCCGGGACGCGCTCGAGTTGCGTCGCGGACTACGAGAGGACCAGTGGAACCATCGGGTTCCCTACGCGCCCGTGCTGGTGCCGCGGTATTTGCGATGCGGTGTTGGCGGTCGGATCGATCCTGATGGCGTGGAGATAGCGCCGCCGGTTGCATCCGATATCGAGGCTGCGGCCGCGATCTTCGACGAAGAGAACGTTGAGGCCGTCGCCATTGCCTTCTTCAACAGCTTCGTGAACGACAGCCATGAGCAGGCGGCCGAGGCTGCGTTGAGCCAGAGCTGGGACGGCCAGTGGGTCACTCGCTCGGCCGACATCAGCCCGATGATGGGCGAGTACGAGCGAACGTCTACCGCCGTCGTGAACGCAGCGCTTCTGCCGCGAGTAGCTGCTTACCTCCAGGCGCTCGATGCCGAGTTGGCCGAGCTCGGATTGCAGCGACCGATCCTGATGGTGCAGTCGAACGGTGGAGCCGCCTCGGTGGCCACTGTGGCCCCTCGGCCCGTGAATCTGCTGCTCAGCGGCCCGGCGGCTGCTGTTGGGGCCCTGAATCGTTATCGGCAGGCCATCGATGAGGCTGCTGGACCCGCCGCCAGCGCGAGCGACGACGACGAAGATGACGCCGGCAATCTGATCTCGATGGAGATTGGCGGCACGTCGTGCGACGTTCTGCTGATGTCGGGAGGCCACGTTGCTACTCGTGACGATCTCCAGATTGCCGGCTACCACGTATCGACTCCGGCTATTGATATCCACACCATCGGCGCTGGCGGCGGCACCATCGCCGGCGTCGACACGGCCGGGTTGATGTTCGTCGGCCCCCAAGGCGCTGGGGCCGATCCCGGGCCCGCCTGCTACGGCTACGGGGGTACCGAGCCGACCGTCACCGACGCGCAGCTTGTGCTTGGCCGGCTACGCCCCGGCCTCTATGCCGGGGGGTCGATCGATCTCGACCTCGAAGCGGCGCGAGATGCCATCCGAACCAGGGTTGCCGAGCCGCTGGGACTATCTGTCGAGGACGCGGCGGCAGGAATCATCACGCTGCTCGAACAGAATCTGTTGGCGGCGGTCGAGTACATTTCGATCGAACGGGGTCACGCCCCGCGCCGTTTCACCTTGGTGGCCGCTGGCGGAGCTGGTCCAATGCACGGTGAGACGGTGGCCCGCGGTCTTGGATGCAAGCGGGTGTATGTGCCCCGCGATGCGGGCGCCCTTTGCGCAGTCGGCATGCTTCACGCCGACGTTCGGCAGGATTTTCAACGCTTCCTCGCGGGGTCGCTCGATGACATCGAACACCACTTGGTCATCGACGCGGTCGCCGATCTCGAGGCCCAGGCCTCTAGCGCCCTCGCTGACGAGGGCTTCGGCGCCGACGACGTTGTGCTGCGTCGTGAGCTCGATCTGCATCATCCCGGGCAGTTGTGGTCGATCAAGATCGGCGTGCCGGTTGATGATGGCGGGCATCTGAGGTTCGACCCTGTTGCCATTCGGGCGGCGTTCGAAACGGAGTACCAGCGGCTTTACGGCCATGTGCAGGAGGGTGGCACGATCCTGATCGCGTCGGCCCGGGTCGTGGCCGTTGCCTCCACCGGCGCACTGGCATCTGACGACCGTGACCTGACCGATGCCGTGCCGGCGCCGATCGAGACTCGCAAGGTGTGGCACGGTGACGCTGGCTGGCTCGACACCCGGGTGTACGAAGGTTCGGTCCTGGTGCCCGGAGTGTCGTTGCTCGGACCGCTGTTGGTCGAGGAGCAGACCACGACGGTTCTGGTGGGGCCCGAGGCCGAGCTGGCGGTCGACCGCACCGGCAACTTCACCATCGACCGCTTGCGCTCTTCGTCGAAGGCCAAGGCCGACCGTACGGGAAGTACCACGACCCCGACCGAAACAACGCAGGTTGCCGCACGCAACCAACAGCAGCTTGATCCGGTTGTGCTCTCGCTGATGCAGAACCGCCTCGATCAGATCAGCCGCCACATGGGGTGGGTGATGACTCGCACCGCTCGATCGACAATCTTCAGCCAGAGTCACGACTTCTCGTGCTTCATCACCGATCCTCAGGGCACGCTGATCGCTAACGCTGACGGCATTCCGATCCACACCAGCGGTGGCGGGTTCGCCAGCCGAGCCATCATCAGCCGGTGGGGCGACCGGATCCGGCGTGACGACGTCTTCATTTTGTCCGACCCCTACGTCGCAGGCGGTAACCATCTGCCCGACTGGGTGGTTGGTCGCCCCATCTTCTTGCCACCTGAAGCCGGCGTCGTCATCGATCCCGACGACCCGAACGAAGGTTGGCGGCTGGCCGGGTTCTGCTGCAACCGGGCACATCAGAGTGACATTGGCGGCGGCCTCGCCGGCACCTACAACCCGGAGGCAACCGAGATCTGGCAAGAGGGAATTCGGCTCCCGGTTATGAAGCTCTACGACCGAGGCGAGGTGCGCGACGACCTCTGGCAGCTGTTGCTGATCAACTCCCGCACCCCGGAGCTCCTCGACGGCGACCTTCTGGCCATGGTCGGGTCAACCCAGATTGGCGGTGAACGAGTTGCGGCGCTCGCCACCGAGCTCGGACTCGACTCGTACTTTGCTCACCTCGACGGCATCCTCGATCACGCCGATCGCCGAATGCGCGAGGCGGTGGCTGCATTGCCCGACGGGCAGTACGTCGGCGAAGACCTCAACGACAACGACTGCTTTGAACCGCTCGACACGTGGATTCGGCTTGATCTCACGGTTGAAGGTGACGAGATGGTGCTGGACTTCAGTCGTTCCGATCCGCAGATGCGGGGCTTCAAGAACTCGTCGCTGGCCAACACCTATTCGGCCGCGTATCTGGCTCTGTCGTCGTTCTTCGATCCCGACATTCCCCGCAACGAGGGCACCTACCGCGGCTGTCGCATCATTGCGCCCGAAGGCACGATCGTGAATGCCCTGCCTCCGGCTCCGATGACCATGAACACGGTGTTTGTCGCTCATGAGATTGTGCATGCGGTGTGGAAGGCGCTGGCCCAGGCCGATCCCAGCCGGGCGCTGGCCGGGTGGTCCAAGACCATGCACGGACACGTCACCGGTACGGGCGACGACGGTCGCACCTGGGTTATGTATCACTGGCACGCGATGGGCACGCCGGGGGCGACCGCCGAGCGAGATGGGTTCCCCCAGATGGGCCACCTCATCTCGCTGGGTGGTCTGGATATTGCCAACCTCGAGTTCCACGAGCAGAACTATCCCGTGCGCTATGTGAAGTGGGAGTTCCGCCAGGACGCAGCAGGCCCTGGCAAACGTCGGGGCGGCAGCGGTATCGAGTACATCGCCGATGTGCTTCGCCCAGCCGCTTGGTCCTTCCGAGCCGAGGGCCTAGGTGCCCCAACTGGCTACGGCGTCCAGGGCGGCGGCGCTGGCCTCGGTGGCGAAGAGTGGATTGTCCCTGTAGATACCGACGCCGACGGCGAAACCTTCGTGCCGCCGAAGTACGGCGTGCGTCGTATGGGCCCGGCCCGAATGATCGCCCACACGCCGGGTGGGGGTGGGTGGGGCAACCCGTTCGAGCGTGAGCCCGAACTGGTGCTGCGCGACGTCCGGGATGGCGTCCTGTCCGTCGAAGCCGCTGCCCGCGACTATGGCGTCACCGTCACCCCCGATGGCACAACCATCGACCACCTCAAATTGCGAACCTGAGGCACCGTCACGGTGCCTCAGGAGGACAAGAAGCGGGGGTGCGTCAGACTCGCTCGACGGTGGTCGTGCCGAATAGGCCGGATGGCTTGAACGAGAGCACGACGAGAATCACGACGAACGCAACAGCCAAGCTCAGGTTGCGGAGGAAGCCCAGGGGTTCCCAATCGCCGAGATAGCCGACGAGCAGCGACTGGATCAGTCCGACGATGACACCGCCGGTCGCTGCTCCCGCAAGCGAGTCGAGGCCGCCAAGCGCAGCTGCTGCGAACGAGAAGATCAGCAGTGAGCTCATCATGTTCGGCTGGAGAAACAAGCGAGGCGCTACCAGCGATGCCCCAAGCGTTCCGAAGGCACAGGCCAGCGCCCAACCGAACATCAGTGTCCGGCCGGTCCTGATGCCGACGAGTGCCGAGCTCTCGCCGTTCGACGAGACGGCTCGGAACGCAAGGCCGATCTTGGTCTTGGAGAGCACCAGCCAAAGCGCGGTCATCATGACGCCGAGCATCAGCCAGGTTCCGATGCCGTCGTAGAACAACCGGGCGCCGCCGACGCTGACGAAGTCGTTGGGTCCATCCGGAAACAGTGCCGGAAAGGCGCGGGGCTGGTAGTTCCATATCTCACCGGCAACAGCGTTCAATATGAGGAACAGCCCCAGGGTGATCAGCACAATTGGGAGCGGATTGCCACCGCTGAAGGGTCTGATCAACACCCGTTCAACACCTGCACCGAGTACCGCCGACACCATCATGGCTAACGGGATGGCAATCCAGATATTGATGCCTTGCTCAACGCTCAAGACGTATGCGATAAACGCGCCGAACATCGCTAGCTCGCCTTGAGCGAAGTTGATGAGCGTCGTTGCTTTGAAGATAAGGACGAGCGCCACGGCTACAACGGCGTAGATCGCGCCGAGTGTCAGTCCGTCGAAGAGTCGTTGCAAGAACAAGGTCATTGGTGCCTCCAGAGGTTTCGATGACTAATACAGTCGTACTAAGTAGTACGACTGTATTAATACTGATTTGACCCTTTCCTGTCAACCCTTCGTTCGCCCCTGTTACCCGCAACTCGTCCTTGTGAGACAGCGTCATGGTGCTTCAGAAGGACAAGTTGGGCGGGTCGGTTTAGTGTCCGGTCATGAAGATCAGCGTCGCCGGCATGTTTGGGAACTCTCCGAAACGAGGTTTGACCTTCTTGCGAGACTTCGCCCAGGCCTCGGAGGAGATTGGCTATCACGCGCTCTTTGCGCCCGAACACGTGGTGTTCTTTCCCGACTACGAGTCGAGCTATCCGTACTCTGAAGACGGCCAGGCCAACTGGAGCCCGGACACCGGTATCTATGATCCGCTCTTTGTTTGCCAGGCGGCCGCCCATGTCACGACCACGCTGCGGTTCTGTACTGGTGTGCTGATCTTGCCCGAGCGGCCAGCCCTGCTCACGGCTAAGGAAGTGCTGACGCTCGACCACTTCACGGGGGGCCGGTTTGAGCTAGGCGTGGGTTCGGGCTGGTCGTGGGAGGAGTACGCCGCGCTCGGCGTACCGTTCGAGAAGCGAGGCAAGCGCCTTGATGAGTACATCGAGGCCATCCGTCTGGCGTGGACCGAAGACCGGGCGACCTACCAGGGCGAGTTTGTGCAGTTCGAGAACGCTGTGATGAATCCGAAGCCGATCAACCCTGGTGGCCCCCCGATGATCATCGGGGGTGATTCGAAGGCCGCCATGCGTCGAGCTGCCCGCATGGGTGATGGCTGGTACGGCTGGTGGGGACCAGAGTGGCAGTCGGACGCCGGTATAGAAGCCCACCTCAATGAGCTCCACGAGATCATGGCCGAGCATGGACGATCGACCACTGACGAAGACTTCAGCTTCAAACTTGGAATTCCCCTGTCGACAGAAACACCCGATGAGGTGGCAGCGAAGGCCGACACTGCCCGAGCGCTCGGCATAGAAGAGTTCGTGCTGGCGGCACCGATCGGCACCCGAAACTACGAGGAGTCGTTGCGCTCGTATGCCGAGGCTTGTGGTCTTTCCGTCTGATACGACGGAATAGTTAGGTTCCGACCACACTTTGACAGGTTGTGGAGCTGATCGAGCAGGGCGATGTCGTCGGCGAGGCCGGCGTTCGCATCGGACCGAGCGAGCGGACGCGACGACTGGCCGGTTCTGGGTTTCTCGTTTTGGCCTTGGTTCTTGTCGCTTGGTTGTTTCGCCCCTCTACTCAAACCACGCCCGTATCCGACCGCCCCAGCCCCGAGCCGACCGAAGCCTCTTCGGCCGAACAGGCAGCCGGGGCATCGACATCTTCGACCACGGCGGGGCAACCGTTCGCCGAACAGACCCTCGTGTTGCCAGACACGTTGCCGCTGCCACCCGAGATTGACTCCGTCACGTTGGAACGCTCGCTGGTGCTGGTGGGTCAGAACTCTGTCGGACAGGTTGTAGCGGTCGACCTTCGAGACCGCTCGGTCACCGAACTCGACCCAGTCAACGGCCAGCGGTTCGTGTCGAGCGGCGCATCAAATGGCAGCGTCGCCGGCTTTCGCCTTTTCGTGGGCGAAACCATCACCATCACGCCAGATGGCGTGGTGCGGTCGATGCCAGTGAACCAGATGGACTTGCCCATCGTTCTGCCCGCCGCAGACGGCGACGGATTCGTCATCCACGAGACGGCGAGCAATGTGCTGTGGACCATGGGCGATGATGGTGCCAACCGGACTTCTCCGGTTGTGTTGCCCGAGTCCGTTGACCTCGTCGCCGCTGTGGATGGAGGAGTGGTACTGCGAACGCTCGACGGTGTCGAGCGCAGATTTGATCCCGTGACCGGCCAATTCGGGACACCGCTGATTGGTCGCATAATCGCCATCGGCCGTGATCGCTACGTTGCACTCGATTGTGGCGACGGATCTTGCGTTGTGCGTGCTCGTGCACTTACTGACGACGCCATTCTGAGCGAGCCAGACATTGCCCTGCCTCGTCCGGCCGATCGGCTCTCGATCTCGCCGTCCGGCCGGCGACTAGCACTCGCCGCGGGCGGCCGGTTGCTGCTGGTCGATCTCGACTTGGGAACGAAGATCGCGTCGCTTGATGAGCGTGGAAACGCTCAGTTCGTCTGGGCGCCTAACGACACGGTCGTGTACTGGCTTTCGGCAGGAGAAGCTGACGGTGGCCCCCAATCGGTCTTCTTTCACGACACTGAGGGAACGACGCAGAAGATCGAGATTGAGCCATCAGTTATCGACGTCACCTTCCCGCTCCACGCCTTCGTGCCGGCCGACTAGCGTCGCCGATGTGACCACACCTTCGATCGGTTTGTTCGGGATCAACATGGGGCCGGCAGGGGTTCCCGCCAGCATGGCTCGCATTGCCCGTGAGGCAGAAGCAGCCGGCTACGAGTCGGTGTGGACCGGAGAACATATTGTGTTGCCCGACCCGCAGGTGCCGCCTTCTCCCGCTCCGCCCGAAACGCCGATGGTCGACACCGCTGTGGCGCTCAGCTACTTGGCTGGCATCACCACCACGATCAAGCTCGGAAGTGGCATCATCATCTTGCCCCAGCGTCAGCCGGCCGTGTTGGCCAAGAGCCTTGCCTCACTTGACTATCTGTCTGGTGGGCGACTGATTTTTGGTTTGGGCGTCGGCTATCTAGAACCCGAGATGACCGCTTGCGCAACACCGATGGACCGGCGAGGCGAGCGATCGGACGAATACTTGGCTGCCATGAGAAAGCTGTGGACCGAAGACGCCACCAGCTTTGACGGTGAGTTCGTGCAGTTCAATAACGTCACGGCCAATCCGAAGCCGGTGCAGGCCGACATCCACACAGTGGTGGGCGGTCACAGCAAACGGGCGGCGCGGCGGGCAGTTTCGTTGGCCCATGGTTGGTACGGGTTCATGCGCAACCCTGAGACGACTGCGGCCGACGTTGCCCAGCTCGAAGAGGCGGCCGAGAAAGTTGATCGCCCGGCCCATCTCGGCAAGCTCGAGATCAGCATCACGCCACAGAAGCGGTTGGCCCCGGGGGACCTCGAAGCCTATGCGGAGCTTGGTGTCGACCGACTCATTTTGCAGCCCGGTTCACACAAAGGAGTCGACGAAATTCTCACTTACATCGAGCAGAACGCGCCTAGTACGTAGCTTTCCAGCCGGTGGCTGCGGGCGTCAGCCAGGTCGGGCGACGGTCGAGAGGAACTCGAGGACCGAAGCGATGAACACGTCGTTGCGGTCGCCTGCGACCATGTGCGCAGCCCCGCCGACATTGGCGTACTTGGCGTGCGGTACTTGGTCGAGAAAGGCCTGGGCCCCCTCTTCGGAAAGTACGTCGCTCATGCCACCGCGCACCAGCAAGGTGGGAAGTGTGAGATTGGCGGCTGCGGCTTCGGAACGAGGAATGCGGTCGGCCAGCGCTCGGGGGCGTTGCATGAACGCCGGATCCCAGTGCCAGCGGTAGCGGCCATCGGGCCAGAGCCGAACGTTCTTGGCCAAGCCATCGAGCTTCCGAGGCCGCTCGCGGTGGGGCTGGTAGTTGGCGATGGCATCGGCCACCTCTTCCAAGCTCTCGAAGCCATCGGGCGCCTGGCTCATGAACTCGCGGATCTTCTTGACACCGCCGGCCTCGATGCGGGGTGCGGTGTCGACCAGCACTAGCGCTGTGGCCATCAGGGAACTCTCACCGACGGCGGTCAACGACGTTCCGCCACCCATTGACGCTCCGACGAGGATGGGTTCCTCGCCGAAGTACTCGACAACGGCGACGAGATCGGAGACGAGGGCCTCGGTGGTGTAGTCGCCTTCGGGGGCCCAGCCACTGTCGCCGTGACCACGGGCATCGATGCTTACGGCTCGATAGCCAGCGGCTGCGAGCTCTTCACCCGCACCCTTCCAAGCATGTCTGGTCTGCCCGCCGCCATGTTGTAGCAAGACGAGCGGACCCGATTCGCTGAACACGTCCGCCGCAATCTCGACTCCGTCACTGCCAGGAATCATCAGGTCCGGGTCGGGAGTTCCCGGCAGCCGTTGGCCTCTTGCTGAATCGCTCATGCGTTTACTGCCTTCTGGTGCTTGCACGGTTGTGCGGGGAACAAAGGATCGTTCGAGAGTGTCGAGCGCTAGCTCGGCGCTGAGTCTGGCGATGGCTGTACTGCGTTGGCAAGCAGTAGACCCGGTCCGAGACCGACCCGATCCGACCAAGCCCGACCTTGGATGCCGACAGAGGCTTGAGGAGCGGAGTGAAGGGAGCATCGTCGTTATACGCCCATTCGTAGGCCTTGTCGTAGCCCGACGCTGCGTAATACTCCCGTGACTTGTCGATGTAGCTCACGAACGAGCGATGCGGCTGACAGCCTTCGGTCATACGTGCGGATCGTATAGGGTCCGTCGCGGACGGGTCAGATTCTGACCACGAGGTGCGTCGCCGTTAACCTCAGCGGCATGGGGACAGTGACGATCAAGGTCAGCGATGGATTGATGCTCACGGGTGACGAGTCTGGGGATCCAAGTGGCCAACCAGTTTTGATGTTGCACGGCGCCGGGCAGAACCGTCACGCGTGGAAAGGAACTGCAGCGGCCATGGTCGAACGTGGTTGGTTTGCGGTTGCCGCCGATGCTCGCGGCCACGGTGACAGCGATTGGTCGACGGAGTGCCAGTACGACATGCAACACAGCGGCGCCGACGTGCTGGCCCTTCTCGAGCGCTTTGACCGCCCGCCGGTGGTGATTGGCGCGTCGATGGGCGGCATGGCCGCTTTGGGGGCCCAGTTGCAGGCAGCGGATCGCCAGCTCTTTCGAGCCCTCGTGCTGGTCGATATCGCACCGGGGTTCGCCTTCGAAGGCGCGGCTCGAATCGTGAGGTGGATGGCCGCCAATCCTGATGGGTTTGCGACTCTGCAAGGCGCCTCCGACGCGATGGCGGAATACAACCCGAATCGGCCGCGGCCAAAGAGTCTCGACGGTCTCACCAAGGTGCTACGTGAGGGCGAAGATGGTCGCTGGCACTGGCGCTGGGACCCGAACTACATCACGTCGAAGCCCGGTTTCGGCGATGGCGATGATGAAACGATGAGGCTTCATATGGAGCGAACGAGCAACAACATGATGAGCGCCGCCCAACTGGTCGAGGTGCCGCTGCTGCTCGTTCGCGGGGGCAAGAGCGATCTGGTGACGCCCGAAGCCGTTGCCGATTTCTTGGCCGCGGTGCCATCAGCGGAGTTTGTCGATGTCGCCAACACAGGGCACATGGTGGCGGGCGATGACAACGATGCCTTCACTACCGCGGTGCTCGGTTTTCTCGATCGAGTTCTCGGCTGATTTTGGCTAATCTTGGCTGTGACCGGCGGATCGTGACAGCCTCCTCAGATGGAGACGTTTCAAGATCGAGTAGCCGTCATTACCGGGGGAGCGAGCGGGATTGGGCTGGGTATGGCCCGGGCCTTTGCAGGAGCTGGCATGAAGTTGGTTATCGCCGACCTCGATGCCGACGCGATGAAGGCGGTGTCGGAGGAACTGACCACGGCCGGAGCCGAGGTCGTAACTCAGTCGTGCGACGTTTCTGACCTGACTCAGGTCGAGAAGTTGGCCGATCTGGCTGTGGATACCTACGGCGGCGTACATGTGCTGTGCAACAACGCCGGGATCGGGATCCCGACGGGGACACACAACATGAAGTTGGCCGACTGGAAGTGGATTATCGACGTCGACCTCTGGGGCCCGATCTACGGTGTGAACGTTTTCCTTCCCATCATCGAGGAACAGGGAGAAGGTCACATCAACGCAACGTCATCGATGGCCGGCCTCATTGCCGGTCAAATGATGGGTGCGTACAACGTGGCGAAACACGGAGTCGTTGCCTTGATGGCCAGCCTCGAACGAGACCTTCGCGGCCGCAACAGCCCCGTGACAGCCTCGGTTCTTTGCCCGGGGCCGATCAACACCAACATCAGTCGGCATTCGGTTGAGTTCCGCCCGGGCAAGGCCAAGCCGAAAACGGATGGCGAGGCATCAGGCAAGGTCGCGAGCAGCATCCAGTCGATTCTCGAGAACGGGATGGATCCTGACGAAGTCGGGCGCATGGTGTTAGAAGCCATCGGCGGGAACGAGTTCTGGATCCTCACTCACCCGCATTGGAGCAAAGCCATCCAGAAGATGCTTGATGCCATGAACGAGGATCGCTCGCTCACGAAGGCGTAGCGCCCCGGCGTCCAACGAGCCAACGGCTGGAGAGAACCGCAGATGCCCGTCGTCGTTTGTTCAGGTCACCTTTGAAACGCGCCGATACGTCTTCAACATGCGACACCAACCGGCGACAAATCTCGAGCAGTTGCAGCAGCGCCTCGGCGACGATTTTGAGGGATCTTTCGTCAACCCGACGCCCGACCTCGATGCCATACAACCCGTGGTGCGACGGGTCCTACAGCTCCATCAGGTTGGTGGCGTTATGGCAGGCGGAACAATCGAGCTCAAGACGGGTACCTACCGGTTCGGTGAGCGCTCGGGCGCACCCCTCTTTGAACTTGGCACACCGGGTGATCCGACGTTTGGGTTGACGGTGACGCCCGAAGGTTCGGTCACGGCGCACCCATCAGCCCGTGGTCTGGTGGCGGATGGGTTGAAAATAACGGCCCCGACAGCACTGCTCTGTGGCCAAGTCGTCGATGCCGGAACTGCTCACTTTTTACTTGACTCGCCCACAACGATTGTTCACCGGCGCAACGATGATGCTCCGGTCGTTGCTGCCTCACCGATGCCTGAGCCGACAAGCGGACGTGGTGTCGATGGCCCTGTCGTAGCTTGGGTACGGGCGCGACGCTCAGAAGAAGCCAGCCGGCTTCGAAGCCTCTGCGTCCTACCTCACCAGCTCCGTGGGCGGCCGAAGCAGGGCGAAGGCGCGTTCTTCTCCGGTCAGCTCAACGATGGCCGTTTCGGTCATGCTGTTATTGGCCTGGGTCAACTTCGGTACGCGCTGCCGCTCGATCCGTCGTCGGTGAACGGCGCAACACGATCAGCACTTGATGAGCTCACCGGCCTGCCCTCGGTACCGGTCGAGTTCGACCTGAGCACTCAGGCGATTGCAATCGTTGGCTCGCCTGCGTTTGGGAGCGCAATCGGAGGTTGGATTGCCCTGTCGTTGACCGCTGATTCACATCCCCAGCTGCTCGGAGTTTCTGTACACGCCAAGGGGAATACCAGCGAGTGGTCATGGCTGGATTCGTTGCCCCACACGGTGGACCAGGCGAGCCATCGGATGCGGGTCACGGTTGTCGACCAAGCCGATATACCGGCCCAGGTCGGTCCGGGGACGATCGTGTTACTCGAGCCGGGTCAGGCCATTCCGACTGGCTGCGGCGTTGTTCTCAATGAGGAGACCGAAGGAATCTCGGTCACCGACCAGACGACTGGATCGACCAACCACGGCATCATCCCAATCGGGATCTCCAGTCTGTTTGGCATGGAGATCGTGTTCGAGATGGCAGAACATCTTCGAGCGATGGGCGTCACATCATGAGCACCAATCAGGGGT
This sequence comes from Acidimicrobiales bacterium, assembly GCA_047638695.1. GTDB lineage: Bacteria > Actinomycetota > Acidimicrobiia > Acidimicrobiales > SZUA-35 > JAHECQ01. Next base: position 77,232 of record JBLINY010000004.1, read on the forward strand.
GGGTCGGCGAACATGTGTCGTCGGATCACACCGTTCTGCCCGACCTCGGTGCCGCTGGCAAGGGATCGAGCGCACAAGACGCTCCGGCGAAGGGCCGTCGCAAGAAGGGCGGCAAGAACGCTAGCGGAGAAAGCACTGCCGAAGCTCCACACGAGGGTGGCTCGGCTGTGAGGACGTTGCTGCTCGCTGGTGCCGGTGTTGGAGTTCTGGCTGTTGTCGGTTTCTTTGCCTGGCCCTTTCTAGGCGACCTGCTTGAGAGCGAACCTCCGCCTCCGGAACAGGTTGCATTCATCTCCGAAGAAGAGATTGAACCGACGCAGCAGTTCGTCATCGAGAACGGTGTTCTGTACCTCGAAGGCACCGTACCGAACGTGGATATTTCAATCGCCCTCGAGAGTGCCGCTGGATCTGCTCTTGGCGACGACCGAGTCGTGAACAACATGACCGTCAGCGACGATGCGGTGTACGACCCGACGGCACCGGTGCAGTTGACCGTGGCCGAGACCGTTCTGTTCGGGTCGGGTCGGGTCGACGTTGCCCGACAATACGTCCCTCTTATCGATCTGGCGGTCGAGCTGCTCGAGTCAGAAGAATCGGTGCACATCACCGTTGTTGGCCATACCGATGACATCGGTGACGAAGATCTGAACGAGCAACTGTCGCTCGAGCGTGCGCAGGCCACGGCCCGGCAATTTGCCGTGCGCGGGATCGAGCGCACTCGGTTGACGGTTGAGGGACGAGGCGAGAGCGATCCCATGGCCGCCAACGACACCGAAGCCGGTCGCCGAGTGAACCGCCGGGTTGAGTTCTTGGTTACCGGCCTTCTCGGCTAGTCACAGCTCGATGATCTGGGCCTCTATGCGGCCAAGGTCGAGGGTGATCCACCCGTAGCTCGCCCGTGGTTGTCGACGCCGTTGGGTCGGTGAACCAGGGTTGAAGAGGGTTTGCTTGTGCTCGGTGTGGATGCTGATTGGTTCGTGGCTGTGGCCGAACACCACCAGGTCGGCGCTAGGGAAGCGCCGTTGCATGCGGTTCTCTCGGCCGCTGCGGGGGCCCGAGTCATGGAGCATGGCCAGTTCTACACCTTCGATGGTGAGCACAAGCTGGTCAGGAAGTGCTTCGAGCCGTCCGGCGCCAAGGTCGTTCATCTGCGTGACGTCGTTGTTTCCGAGCACGGCATGCAGCCGGGCTCGCGCCGCCAGTGCGTCCAGAAGTTCGTCGCACATCACGTCGCCGGCGTGAAGGATGGTGTCAGCGCGGCTTGCCGCATCCCAGACCTGGTCGGGCAGGTGGTCCAGCTGCCCCGGGATGAGGTGAGTGTCTGACAAGACGAGTAGCTCGGTTGTCATCGATGGCACCTCATTTCGTGGCTCGGTCGTTGGCTCGGGTCTGAGCAGGGTGCGCCTAATTGGCACTTGGCCCGGTCTAGCAGTGAGACTTGGCGTAGCGAGAACCACGACAGGGGATTACTCACATGGCGTACGACCTGAAGATTACTGGTGGATCGATCATCGATGGAACGGGTGCACCCCGTTTCGTTGGCGACGTCGGTGTTAAGGACGGGAAAGTCGTTGCCCTCGGCGGGGCGCCCGATGAGGCGATCAAGACCGTCGACGCGACCGGCAAGATCGTCAGCCCTGGCTTCGTTGACATCCACACGCACTACGACGCCCAGATCATGTGGGATCCGTTGGTGTCGTGCTCGCCATGGCACGGCGTCACGACGGTTGTCATGGGCAACTGCGGCTTCTCGGTGGCACCCACCCGACCAGCGCACCGCGACCTCATCATGCGCACGCTCGAGAATGTCGAGGGCATGAGTGTTGATGCTTTGCGAGCCGGCCTGGGCGACTGGGGTTTCGAGACTTTCCCCCAATATCTGGACGCGGTTGAGGCCAGCGGCTGTGCCGTGAATGTGGCGGCCATGATTGGCCACACCGCCCTTCGCATGTTCGTGATGGGCGAGGAGGCAACCGAGCGTGAGGCAACGGCTCAGGAGATTGCGACCCAGCGAGCCCTCGTGTGCGAGGCACTCGAGGCCGGTGCGCTGGGCTTTGCCACGAGCCGAGCAAACACCCATGTGGGCTATGAGGGCCGGCCAGTGCCGAGCCGGCTCGCCACCAGCGAGGAGATCATTGAGATTGCCGGGGCACTCGGTGACGTGAGCGGTGTGATGCAGGCCACCGTCGGCAAGGGTCTCAGCCACGATCAGTTCGCCACCATCGCCGAGAACACCGGTGCCAACGTCAGCTGGACGGCGCTGCTCGCTGGTGCCCGCGGCCCGGGCTCGCATCGGCAGGAGCTCGAACGAGCGGCCGAGATTGCCGACCGCGGGCTGCCCGTGTATCCGCAGGTCGCCGTACAGCCAATTCAGTTCGAGATGAACATGAGCGCGCCGTTTATCTTCGAGGCCCTGAAGTGTTTCTCTGAAGTCAGCAAGGCCGACGAAGAGGGGAAGAAGGCCATCTATGCCGACGCCGACTTCCGTGCCGAGTTCAAAGAGATCGCCGGAAACGGCGGCAAGATCGGCGACCGGTGGAGCCGCACCGAGTTTTCATGGCTGCCGTCCAACACGTCGCTTGAAGGCTGCAATGTCCAACAGTTGGCCGACGACCAAGGTGTCGATCCGGTCGACCTCGTGCTTGATATAGCCCTCGAGGCCGATCTCGACATGCGGATTGTTCAGGACGTCATCAACCACGACCGTGACGAGATCGACGAGCTTCTGCACGACCCCAACACCGTCATTGGCCTTTCTGATGCCGGTGCCCACGCCTCGCAGTTGTGCGACGCCAAGTACTCCACCGAATTCCTCAGCACCTTCGTGCGGAATCGGCAGAGCTTCACGCTGGAGGAAGGGGTGCACATGCTCACTCAGCGCCCGGCCCAGGTGTTCGGTATTACCGATCGTGGTGTCCTGGCCGAGGGCCTCCCGGCTGACGTCGTGGTCTTCGATGCCGACCGTGTTGGTCATCTCGGCAAGCGTCGAGTGAGCGATTTGCCGGCTGGCGCTGAGCGGATTGTTTCCGATGCCGTCGGGATCGAGGCGGTTGTCGTGAATGGCACCGTCATCAGGCATGACGGTGACGATCAGGTCACCGCCGATGGCGACCTGCCGGGCAAGCTGTTGCGCAACGGCTCAGCCTGAGCGGCTGCATCCTTTACGCCGGAGGGGCGGCACCGATGGTGGACGTGACGGCGTCGAGCATGGGTAGCAATTGGGCCGATGGCGCCTCGACCATGTCGAGCCACCCTGCTTCGGCAGCGGTGGTCGAGCAGGCCGGGTCGACGACAGCGGCGAGACACGTGGTGCGGAATGCGTGATCTAACTGGCCGAGGGTGCCATGTTCATCGGCTATTCGGCGGAAATGTCGGATAGCGGGTGAGGTGGTGAAGGTGACGACGTCGACCTCGTGATCGAGGATGGCGTCGATCAAGGCCAAAGCTGGCTGTAAATCGAGTGGCGGCCGATAGCGAGAGACGTCGATCTCAAGGGCCGTTGCGCCGCGTGTCCTTGCTGTATCGGCAAGTCGGCGGTCGTCGCTTCCGTCAAGCACTATCGCGATGCGATGGCTTGTTAGATCGATTGATCGGAGATAGCTGAGAATGTCTTCGACCGACTCGTTTGGTGCTTTCCACCCAACCTCGAATCCGGCTCGCCTCACCACCCGGGCGGCGTTGGCTCCTCGACAGATGATCTTGACGTGCTGCAGAGCGTCTTTGAGACGTTGGGTGTCGCCTCTCTGATCGGCGCCGCTTAGCCACCAGTCCAAGCCCTGTCCTGTTTGAACGATTAGAAGGTCGACGGGTTGGCTTAGTAGTTGCGCCGTGGCTGCAGCCAGGACGGCATGATCTTCGGCTTGAATCGGGCGAAGCACCGGCGCCCACCGCACGTCAGCTCCTCGCCGTTGGAAGTAACTGATCTGTTGTTCGGTCAAACGTTCGGCGGTGATGCCGATCACCCGACCAGCTAGGGCCGCGACATCTCTGGACATTGTTTCAACCATGGGGCCCTGTGACGTTGTTGCGGTCGGTTCAGCAGAGAATTTACAGCATGGAATGCCTAGGACTCGTCTCTGCGGTTTGAGCTTCCGGTTGAGATGAAACGATGGCCTGAAGGTTGGGGCCTGTACTCACCGGGGACGGATCGACGGGTCGTTCCAGACGAAGGTGACGCCCGCCGACTCGAGCCGCGAGATGTGTTCTGGGAACACCGGGTGGTTGGCGAATGCAGCACCGAGTTGAGGTTCGATCGTGACCGGAATCCCGCGTCCGATTGCTTCACACACCAATCCGACCGGCATGTCATCAGTGAGACCGAGGGCGATGCGGTTCAAGGTATTGAACGAGCAGGGAGCCACTACTACCGCGTCGCCGAGCGGCTCGAAGAGTGGCTTCGGGTAGGTTCGCATTCGGCTTTGGATGGGGTGGCCGGTCAGCGCCATGGCGGCATCGACATCGAACCAGTGCAGCGCCTTTTCCGTTGCGATGAGGCAGACCTCCCAACCGGTTGCTTGCTCGGCCGCAATACGTTCGAGCGTGCGGTCGGCCCCGGGCACTCCGCACACCGTTAGGTACAGCACGCGGCCATTGGTTGAACCGAAGCTGGTCATAGTTCGAGTATTGCTCTTTGTGGCAGAGCACCGACAGGTGAACGGTTGGAGCACCTGTCGACGAGTAGGGAAGTGTTACCGAGTTCCGATGACAACTGCAGGGTTGGCGGCCTGCCACTGGGCCATCGATTGTGGACTGGCACCTTCGGCGATGCGGAGCAGCTCGTCTCGAGGCTGTTCGCCACGTATGACCACACTGGACTCCCCGTTGAACCAGCCGACTGCGTTCTCCGATTCCGAGAACCATCCGACGAACTCGCCAACCTGAACCCGGCTCAGTCCACTGGCCGCCCGCTGCACCAGGCCGAGGTGACCCGTTTCGGTGGTGCCGTCACCGATCGACACCATCATCAATGGGGGCTGGTTCTGTCCTTCGCTATCGAACCAAACCATCGACACGATCTCGACCGGTTCTGCTGTTGTTCGAACGTGTGGTTCGCCGATAGCGGCCAGCCCTGCGTCAAGCTGCGTCTCGTCGACTTCGATTGTCGATCTCGGTCGCCGAGGTGATCTTGAGCGCTCGGTCAGCCGCGATGACGAGCGATTCGCCGCCCGACGGCACCTCGGTCTGGACCCAGACTCCATCGCGTTCGTAGACAGCAAGTAAGAGAGAATCTGAACTCTGCTGTGCGTCGATGGTGGTGCCATCCGCCAGGGTGATCGTGACCGGCTGGCCGAATCGCCCCACATCAGGCTCGTTGTTGAGGACGGTGATGCCGACAATGCGGCTCATCCGGCCCTCGGTTGTTTCGCCGATGGTTATGAACGAGCCGTCCTCGGCGCCCGCCCACGCCACAACCTGATCGGGTGTGCCGAAACCATCGGGGAGGTAGGAGGGAGCGAGGAAGTTGAGGGGGTCCGACGATGTTGTCTCAACCGTTGCTTGTTGGGCCGGTCGCAAGGAGAACGCGACTGCACCAGCGCCCGCCAGTGCGAGAACAGCCACACCGACAAGGAGCCGGACACGTCTTGATTGCTCAACCAGTTGCGGCGCGACATCGACATCGACATCGACATCGGGCCGCGAATATTCGATGGCGAGAGGCGCGACAGATTGGCTGGTGCGGGCGAACTGCGAATCGGCCAGTTCGCCAATCATTGTTTCGAGGTCAGTCATGTTGGTGCTCCGTCTCAGCTAGTTCGGTCAGTTCGGTCAGTTCGGTCAGTTCGGTTGGTTCAGTCAGTTCGGTCCGTAGCCGGTCGAGTCCGCGAGCCACGTGGGAACCAACCGTGGTGACGGCGATATCGAGCGCTGCTGCCACCTCGGTATACGGCCATCGGCAACCGTGAACAAGCCGCATGCTGGTTGTTGGCGACGGCAGCGACAACGGGCGGGACCTGGGGTTGTCGGGATTTCGATTGTCCGACCCGGTAGAGGTACCCCACCGGGTTGTCCATGCGTTGATGCCCTACAAACCGTTCGGCGATGGGTTCTGACCACAAGTCACCCGAAAATCTTCGCTGCCATGCTTCAGCCTGACACCATGGGCATCTCCCACGCTGGCTGCTACCAATAGGGATTGGGCTCGCCAGTCAACGGCAAGTTCTTCCAGCTAGAGGGGTCGATAGTTGAGCGCAGCGGAAGTCAGCGAAGGCGAGATCGATGCAGAGGTACGCAAGTGGTTCGCTAGTGCTTGGGACCCTGGCCTTTCCCTGGTCGAGTGGCGTGACCGCCTGGTGTCGTCGGGTTGGGCCGTTCCATCCTGGGAACCCGAGTGGTTTGGAAAAGGCCTCCCCGCATGGGCCGATCGTGTTGCCCACGCGGCTATTGCGGCCGAGGGTGGCGTCGGTGTTCCTCTTGGTGGCGGTATGGGCCTTGCCGCACCGACGGTGCACGAGCATGGCTCGGATGAGCTGAAGAGCCGGATCTTGCGCAAGACCCTCACTGGTGAGCTGGTGTGGTGCCAGCTGTTCAGCGAACCGGGCGCAGGGTCAGACCTGGCAGGTCTGAAGACAAGCGCGGTCCGTGATGGGGATGACTGGATCCTCAACGGGCAAAAGGTGTGGAACACCAGCGCCGATCACGCTGACATGGGAATCCTTGTTGCCCGCAGTGACTGGGACGCGGTGAAACACGCTGGGCTCACGTACTTCGTCATTGATATGCATCAAGCCGGTGTTGAGGCTCGCCCCATCAGGCAGATGAACGACTACAGCTCGTTCAACGAGGTGTTTCTCACCGATGCGCGGGTGCCCGACGCAAACATCGTCGGCGAGGCGGGAGACGGCTGGCGAGTTGCGAGGGCAACGCTTGCTCACGAACGGTCATTCTCCACCCGTCGTTCGATCGATTTCGATCCCAACGCTCCTGGCCGGGTCATCGCCGAAGCGGCCGAGGAAGCCGCCGACTATTTGAAGACCTACGAGTGGTACCCGCAACGCATGGGCCGCGCCGACCTCGTATCTGATCGAGCGGTCGCCAACGGACGAAATGGCGACCCGCTTGTTCGACAGATGGTGATGGGAGTGCACGGTCTGCAGAAGGTCTCGGAGTGGACTGCGCTGCGAGCGAAAGCAGCCCGTGACCTCGGCCGTCCCCCTGGCTCGGAAGGTTCCATCGGGAAGCTGGCCCTGTCGGAGGTGGCTCGACGCTCGCACCGTGCCCACACCGCCATTGTTGGCCCACAAGGCATGTTGGCCACGGGACCCGACCCGCTCGACGCTGTTGTGGCTTCGGTGCTTATCTCGACTCCCGCTCAGTCGATCGCCGGCGGCACCGACGAGATTCAACACAACATCTTGGGGGAGAACATTCTTGGACTCCCGAAGGAGCCGGCGGCCGATCGCGGCGTGCCGTTCAAAGATGTCGGTAGGACATCTTGAGCGACCATGTCGGTACCGGCCGTCATCTCTCCGGCGACGAGCTGCGGGCCTGGACTGGCTTTCTCGATGCCGGCCGGATGATTAACGAGGTGCTGGCGAAACATCTGGTGGTCGATCACGGGATGAGCCACCGCGACTACGAGGTGCTCGTTCGGATCGATGGAGCGGGTGGGAGGATGCGGATGTCGGTGCTCGCTCGCCAGATCGTGGCCTCAGCGGCGTTGATCAGTCAGACTATCGAGCGCCTTGAACAGCGGGGCATGGTCGAGCGCCAGCCGGCCGCGTCAGGTGACGGTCGAGGGATCGAAGCGGTGCTGTTGCCCCAAGGCCGGGAAGGCCTCGCCCTTGCCTCGGCCGACCATGCCGAGATCATCAGGACCTTGTTGCACCAGCGGGTAGGAACTGAGGATCTCCCCACGTTTGGATTGGCCATGTCACGGGTTGCCGACCACTTGCGGGCGCATCGTCGAGGCGAACCGTGTAGTGACGATCAGTGCCCGTACGTTCGCTATCTGTAACAAATCGCGCTTGTTCTCGATGGTCGGTGCTCCTACATTGCCTGGAACTTAAGAAGTTAACGTCTTCACACAGGGACTCAGAGGCAAGCCATGACAACGTCAGTTCCGGCAAAACCAGCAGCTCCTACACCGGGATCATCATCAGGACGCTCCCCCGTCGGTCTGCTTCGGCTGTTTACCGCCGCCTTTGCTTTGGTCGGGCTGCTGCTCATGTCCGGCGCAGGCGCTGTCTCAGCCCAGAGCGCTACCGATGACCCCGCCCAATCTGAGGCTGGTGAGGCTGTCTTCTCGGGCTCGTGCGCCGGTTGTCACGGGGCGTCGGGTCAAGGTTCGGCCACCGGTCGTCCGCTCACCGGAATCGCATCGCAGCAGCCAGATCGCCTTATCCACATCGCCAGCGTCACCGATGGCAAGGGCGGCATGCCCGCCTTCGGCGAGCAGCTCTCGGCTGACGAGATCGACGCCGCCATCAGCTACGTTCGATTGGCATTCTTGGCTGAAGAAGGACCAGATGAGTTGCCGGCTACCGGCAATAGCAACTCGGCTGCACTGGCCGGTTTCGGCCTGCTCGCCATTGGCTTCAGCCTGCAGCAGTTCAGCAAGCGGCGCTCCCCGGTCTTGAGCTGAGTCTCTGAGATACTGACCCCAGTGTCAGACCCCAAAGTTTCCCGACGACGATCCCGTTTCTTGAAGCTTGCGCTCGGAGGTGTTGCGGCCCTCGCCATCGTTCTCTTGGCCTTGGGCTGGTGGCTCGGCTACTTCACCGATCCGCCAGAAGAGGCATCGCTCGAGGCCACGGTCGATGCCGTTGCCGCTGATAGCACCGGAACAGATGAACTGGTCGACGGTTCACTCGAGGGCCAGTGGATGGTCGAGTCGGCGCAGGAAGCAACCTTCGTTGGCTACCGCATCAACGAGGTTCTCACGACCATCGGCGATTTCGAGGTCGTTGGTCGCACCAGCGATGTTGTAGGAACTCTTACGATCGATGGCCAGACGGTCGTTGCTGCCGAGTTCACTGTCGACGTGGCAACACTGACGACCGATCAGGACCGGCGCGACAAGGAGATGCGCGAGCAGTCAATGGAGACCGACCTTTTCCCTGAGGCCACCTTCGTCCTGACCGACTCGATTGAACTCGAGGGCGTGCCGGGCGAGGGTGAGGTCATTGACCTCAATGTTGTCGGGGACCTCACCATGCACGGCGTCACGCAGCTCGTCGAGATTCCCATGGATGCGCAGGTTGTCGGCGGTCTGATTGTGGTGGTCGGCCAGCTCGATATTCTGCTGAGCGACTACGGCATCGACGCTCCGGAAGCAGCGATTGTGGCCAGCATCGAAGACGCTGGAGTGCTCGAATTCTCGTTGGTGTTTGCTCGCTAGGTCGACAGCTCAGACTGGATCGGGTCGAGTGACTCGCTCAGCCAGAGCGGCAGCTGACTGGCCGGCATTGGCCGTGCCAGACCGAAGCCCTGCAGATGGTCCGTACCCATGGAGACGAGCTGTCGGTGCTGTTCGGCGGTCTCGACACCTTCGGCCGTGATGGTGGCTCCGAGAAGATGGCCGGTGTCGATCGTCAGCTGCACCAGCGAGCGATCGTCATTCCGATCGAGTCCGGCGACAAAGCTCTGATCGATCTTCAAGATGTCGACGGGGAGACGACGCAGGTGGGCGAGTGATGCGTAGCCGGTTCCGAAGTCGTCGATGGCGATTCGGGTGCCGCTTGCCCGAAGTGTGTGCAGCGAAGCGATGGCTTGCTCGAGATCATCCAGCAAGGCTGTTTCGGTGACTTCAATGGTGAGCCGAGCTGGGTCGATGGAGTGAGCCTTGAGAGGGTTGAGGACAGCGGCGACGAGAGCGGGGCCGGAAAGATGTCGGGCCGAGATGTTCACCGATGCCCCGATGCGATCGAGGCCGGGAACGTGGGCCCAGGCTGCCATTTGAGCAGCAATGGCGTTGAGAACCCACGTATCGATGGCGACGATGAGATCGCTGCGTTCAGCGATGGGAATAAAGATGCCGGGCGGAATGAAGTCGCCTGATGGCTGCTGCCAACGCAATAGGGCTTCGACCGATGTGAAATTGCCGTCGACTGCAGCGACGATCGGTTGGAAATACAGTTCGAGTTCGTTGTTGGCTAGGGCCGACTCGAGTTCTCGTTCGGTTGTTGCCTGGGCAAAGTGCCGCGCTTTCAGATCTTCGTCGCAGAGGCAGACCGATTCCGATGATCCCCCGGACTTTGATTCGAGCAGCGCAAGGTCGGCGTCACGCAGCAGGTCCTCCGGTGTGGAGCTTGCCGTTGCGAGGGCCACGCCGACCCGGGCCGATGCCGTCAGTTCGATGCTGCCGATAACTACAGGTCGCGTTACTGCTGCCAGGAGCCGTTCGCCAAGGCGCAGTGCTTCGTCGGGATCGGAAACCGGCTCGGCGATTACGGCGAACTCATCGCCTCCGAGGCGGCCAACGTGGTCGCCGTTGCGGACCGTCTCTTGGATGCGGGCTGCGATGATGCGGAGTACTTCGTCGCCGGTCGCATGTCCGTGACTTTCGTTCACCGACTTGAAGCCGTCGAGGTCTAAAAGCAGGACGGCGACGTTGAGGTTGCCGCGATGAAATCGGCCGAGTGCCTGGTCGAGCTCAACAATGGTGTCGGTGCGGTTGGCTACGCCGGTGAGGCCGTCGTGGGTGGCTTCGTACACCAGCTGCTTGCGGTATTGCTCTCGTTCGGCTGTCGACGCCGCCAACGAAGAAACAGCGTTTTCCAGTGATGCACCAAGTCGGCCGCCGGTCTTCAGTTTGAGCGCAGGGCTGTCGAGGTTGCGTTCGGCGAGGGCGTTTGCCATCTGTTCGGCGACGTTCATGCTGTCGACGGCCTCGTTCAAAGCCCGAGCGGCGGCCCGTACCTCGGCTGGGCCACGTTCCCAGATGCGTTCTGCTTGCTGACCTTCGTTCAGTTTGCCCACGACCGCGGCCATTTGGCGTAAGGGCCGGACGATCCAGAGGCTTGCCCCAACCACGGCGGCTGCTCCGGCGAGGCCAATGGCGGAGACAAGCGCCACCGTCTGATTTCGCGATGCCTCGGCGTCGCTGCGAACTTGGGTGGCAGAGGCAACCACTTGATCCGAAGCGGCAGCGGCGAAGGTGACGTGACTATCGACCGCGTCCAGTGAGCCGAAGAAGGTGTCGGCCACGTTCGAGAGGTCGAGTAGCCCAAGACCCGTAGCGCTGTCTTCAGCGAGCGGGTCAGATGCCGCCGACGCTGTAACACCGCGCAGCAAAGCGACGACCTCAGGATTGGTGTCTACCTCAGACCACAGTGCCTTCAGATCGCTTTGCGGCAGTACGACGAGCTCAAGTTCCTCGAGATCGGAGGTGTAGGTGATGAGGGCTCGCTCCAGCGATGTCTGGTGGTCGCTGGCGGTACCTCGATAAAAGCGAACAGCGAAGTAGGCCTCGGTCGTTTGCGCCACTGATCTTCGGAGGTCGGCCGACAGCTCGAGGACTGAAACGGCGTTGGTGAGCTCGCTTGCCCCACCTGCATCGTTGGCGAGACTTCGAATCTCGGTGAGGTGACTCTCGATCGAGAGTCCGACGTAGAGCCCAATGACTTCGTAGTTGCTCGATACGGTCGTGACGGGAACGGCTGGTCCTATCTGGGATCGGGCCGTCTCGAGCTGTTCAGCGACCTCCGCTGGGAGTTCGGGCGTGATGAGCATGTCGTCGAGTTCGGCCTGGGCGTCGAGATACTCAGTTTGCAGATCGAGACCTGTGACCTGGCCGACCACATCGAGTGGCAACCCCAATTCGGTGATCGCACCAATGGCCGATGCCCAGTAAAGCTCTTGATCGAGAAGGGCTGCGGCTCTGATCAACCTGTCGAGCTCCGCGCTGCGATCTTCGATTTGTTCGGTGCGGGCGACTTCCTCGGTAACTTCGCGCACCTCGGCGGTGGCCAACCATGTCAGCCCCAGCAATGGGACCAGCGCGACGGCCGCCACGACCGAGCGAACGCCCAGCACAAAGCCGCGTTTGCACGGTCGACGCCGGGTTTTAGGTGCTCGCTCCGGATCTCGGAGGGCGCCGGACTTCAGCATCGTCAAGCGGCTCCTTGCCTCACTAGGAAACATCGGCATTTCGGGCCGTCACTATGAGAGGCAAAACGCCTCGATGAAGCCAGGCGTTAGCCCTATTGGCGGGCGATAACGGTCTTGCCCGCGATCAGAGTTTTTATCTGCGCTGCCGACATTCCGATTTCGTCCAACACGTCGGTGGTGTCGGCGGCGAAGAGGGGCGACGGTTCTGAGAAGCCGACCGGTGTCTCGCTGAACTGCAGCGGCATACCGGGCGTGGTGTAGGCACCGGCCACGGGGTGCTCGAAGTCGTCTACAAACCAGTTGGCCCGTACTTGCGGATCGTTGAGTGCTTCGAAAGGCAGGTTGTACCGGCCACACGGGTACCCGACGCACCGGAGTACCTCCATCCAATGATCGGTCGTGTCGGAAGCAAAGAGCGTCTCGGCTTCTTCGATAATGTCTTGAAACTCCTGATCAGCGAGCTTGAGTGATCCGGCGGGTCGAGTAATGCCGGTCGCTTCGTGGAACTTCGCTCGCAACCCACGGCTAAGCCCGGCCACCGTGAGCAGGCCGTCGCTGGTTCCATAATGGCGGAAGTACAGGCGGAAGTTGCGCTGGCCGGCCATCAGGTTGGTCTCGAAGTCGTGCCGTAGCTCGTCGAACCCACGTCCGGCGTCGCGTTCGGCGATGAGTGCTGCTTGGGATGCGCTGTAGGAACCGACGGGTTGGTCCTTGGTGAACTGGGAGACCGTGGGAAGAGACAGATTCAGTGCCGTAGCCAGCAGTGATACATCCACACGTTGACCAACGCCGGTTTGATCTCGGTGGCGCAGCGCGGCAACCACGCCAAGCGCACCGGCCAGACCGGTGCCGCTGTCGTTGACCGCGGGTCGGGTCGCGAGCGGTACGCCGCCTTCGGAGCGGTTCATGGTGAACCCCATACCGCTCAGCGCTTGTACGAGAACGTCGTAGCCGCCTTCGTTTGCGTCAGGTCCTTCGGGGCCAAACGGCGTATGGGTCAGGTGGACGAGGCGGGGATTGATGGCGCGTGCATGATCCCAATCGATTCCGTAGCGGGCCAGGTCACGTTGCTTGAACGCGACGAGCACAACATCGGCCCACCGAAACAAGCCCTCGATAACCGGGGCAGCCTCGGGTGAGGTGAGGTCCAGCGCCAGGCTGCGCTTGTCAGGGTTGATTAACGCAAAAGCCTTGGCCTCCATCGGCCCAAAGTCTCCGCCTGATCGCATTGCATCGCCCGTTGGAGGTTCGACCTTCACGACGTCGGCACCCATGCCAGCCAAGATGCGTCCACACATAGGTATGGCCAAATTCTGAGCGAATTCGACCACCTTGATGCCTTCGAGCAGGCGAATGGTTCCGTCGGTAGGACTGTCGGTCATGCGGTTCCTTCTACGAATGTTCGGATGTCGTACCGCAGGTCATGATCCACCATCACTGCTCCATGAGCTGCACTTCGTGTTCGACATCGGCAGCTTTCGCCAGGTCGGCTCGGTCGTTGCCGAGCGTCCACTCGACCCAGGCCAAGGTTCCTTCGAAATCGAATTGGCCGTCGTAGGTAGCAACGACGGTGGGTCCGGCGTCCTTGCCCAGACTCATGCCAAAGGTGGTCTGACGGTACGGCAAGGTTTCGATTGGGCCGCTCCCGAGATCTGTTGATGAAGCAGGGTCGTCGGCCGGACAGCAGCGCAATGTGGCGACACCTTCGTGTTCGCCCGTCTTGTTGTATTGAACCGTGAGATCGAGCGCACCCGGGGGAAGCGGCTCCGACGCCACAACCTCGTGCATCTCACCGAGCCGGTTGTAGGTAAAGGCGAGTCGGTCGTCCTTGACGAAGAACGTATAGCCACCCGTGCGGGCACCGCTTGCGACGAGCACACCGTTGTCGCCGGCCGAGCGCGATACCCGTGCAGTGATCGAGAACGAACGGTTGCGTACGTCGGGTGTCTTCGAGCGCTCGAGATGTGGTGACGGATAGAGATAGCGCTGGGTGTTTCCTGGCGGCTGGTGACCGGGACGGCGGATGATCAACAGTTCGGCGCCGCCGCGATCGTCAAGCGGCAACACGTTGTACTTGCCCGCTTCGACCCACCAGCGATCGACCAGTTCTCGAAGTTTGTCGGGGTGCTTTTCGGCCAAGTTGATGCACTCGGAGAAGTCTTCGTCGGTGTGGTAAAGCTCCCACACGTCGTCTTCGAACGGTGTGCCCGACCGGTGCATCGTGACCGCCTTCCAACCGTCGTGCCAGATGCCACGATGGCCGAGCATCTCGTAGTACTGGGTCGACTTGTTGGTTGGGACGTCGGCATCGGCGAACGTGTACCGGAGGCTGATTCCTTCGATCGGTTGCTGGGTAACGCCCTTGTACACGTCGGGCGCGTCTACACCGACACATTCGAGGATCGTCGGCAACACGTCGGAGACATGGTGGTACTGGTCGCGGGTGGCACCGGCGTCGCTGATGCCATTTGGCCAGTGCACGATGAACGGATCGCGGATGCCTCCCTCGTAGGTGTTCTGTTTGTAGAACCGCAGTGGGGTGTTGCCGACCTGCGCCCAGCCCGTTGGGTAGTTGTTGTACAGGTTCGGGCCGCCGATTTCATCGACTCGATCGACCATGTTTTCCGGTCGACTGCCGATCAGGTTGAAGAACCCCAGTTCGTTGAGGGTGCCGTGTTTGCCGCCCTCCTGGCTCGCCCCATTGTCGGAGATGAGCATGATGATCGTGTCGTCGAGCACGTCCATGAGGTCGAGGAAGTCGATCAGTCGCCCAATCTGGACATCGGTGTGATCCAAGAATCCTGCGAAGGCTTCCTGCATGCGTGCGTAGAGCTTGCGATTCGGTTCCGGCAGGTCATCCCACGCCTCGACCCCGCGATTGCGAGGCGAGAGGGTGGTGTCTGGCGGAATGATGCCGAGTTCCAGCTGACGTTCGAACCAGCGCTGTCGGACGACGTCCCACCCGTCGTCGTAGCGGCCGCGATACTTCTCGACGTAGTCGGCAGGGGCCTGGTGCGGCGAGTGGGTGGCGCCAAAGGCGAGGTAGGTGAAGAAGCGATTTCCCGGAGCCGATCCCTGGTGGGCGCTGATCATGCCGATCGCCTGGTCGACCAGATCTTCCGACACGTGATACCCATCGTGATTTGGCGGGTCGATGGGATGATTGTCGACGGTCAGCTCGGGTGAGAACTGGTCGGTCGCGCCGCCCATAAACCCGTAGTAGCGGTCGAAGCCGCGTTGGAGCGGCCAATGATCCATCGGCCCCGCGGGTGAACAGTCCTCGAGCGTTGCCAGATGCCACTTACCAAGCGCAAACGTGCCGTAGCCATGGTCACGCAGCATCTCAGCCATGGTGGCTGCCGTCGGGGCGATCACGCCCCGGCAGTTGGAGTAGCCGCTGTCGACGTTTGAGATGAACCGCATTCCGACCGAGTGATGGTTGCGCCCCGTCAGCAGGCATGCCCGAGTCGGCGAACACAGTGCCGTCGTGTGGAAGTTGGTGTAGCGCAGCCCGCCGGCAGCGAGCCGATCGATGTTTGGTGTATCGATGTCACTTCCGTAACACCCGAGCTGAGCAAACCCGGTGTCGTCGAGCGCAATGACGACGATGTTCGGTGCTCCTGCTGGTGGGCGGCGAGGCGGGTCCCAGGCCGGCACAGACTCGGCTTGTGTCAGACCAACGGTTGGCTTCGCTGTAGTCACGGTTCTCTTCCTTGGTTGTGCGGTATCAGTTCGCGCGGCATCGGCGTGTCCTGCTGGACGGGTCAGCTGGGTGAGGCAGTATGGTCGACGCGACTAGTTAGTCGAGTCGTATGACTGCTTCCTGAGCCATCGTTGCTACCAGGCGACCGGCCCGATCCCATACTCGTCCGAGCGACAGGCCGCGTGCTCCAGCGGTGGCCACCGGCTCTTGGTCGATGAGCAACCAGTCGTCGACCCGGAACGGTTGGTGGAACCACATTGCGTGATCGAGGCTGGCGACCGCGAGCCCCTCATCTCCCCACTGCACGTCATGGGGGATCAGCACGTTGTCGCTGATGGATTCGTCTGCGACATACGCGAGCACCGCTGCATGGAGGTGCGGATGATCCGGCATTGGTTCAAAGGTCCGCATCCACTTGCGAATGCCCTTGTTCTCGGTGGGCCCCGTTGGGGTGAAGTGCGCGTTCACGTAGCGCAGGTCGACCGGGCGTGGTCGGTGAGTCCAGAACGAATCGAAGGGCTCCTTGTCCAAGGTCGCGACAAGCTCCGGGAGTCCGAGGACCTTGTCGGGATCAGGCACGTCGTCAGGCATCTTCTGCTGGTAGACCCGACCCTCTTCGGGATGTTGGAACGAGGCGATCATCTCGAACACCGGACGGTCCGCCTGGTGGGCAGTGAGATGGCGATGGCTGAACGACCGGCCGTCGCGTGTTCTGGTCACTTGATACTCAAGTTCGGCATTCGCGTCAGCAGGGCGCAGGAAGTAGGCGTGAAGCGAGTGTGGGAACTGCGTGGCGTCGACGGTTCGACATATGGCAGCGAGCGACTGGCCCAACAGGTGGCCGCCGTAGAGATTCCACGGGCTTTCCCGTTCCGCCGAGGGCACCGACCCGACGAACACGTCATCACCGGTGGTTACGAGATCGAGCGAGGCAAGAAGTTCGCGTTGTGTAGCAACAGACACGCTCGAGACTGTGCCACAACTGGCCCGACGTCGGCCTCTTCGCCGGGTCGAAGGGAACAGGAAACGGAGTGGAGCTGGCGGGAATCGAACCCGCGACCCCCTGCTTGCAAAGCAGGTGCTCTAGCCAACTGAGCTACAGCCCCCAAACCGAATCGAAAGCTTAGCGGCCTCTGTGGCAGGCTCAGACAATGAAGATTGCAATCGTTGGATGTGGCGCAATGGGCTCGGTGTATGCCGGCCTTCTCAGTGACGGGGGCCACGACGTTTGGGCCGTGGATACCTGGGCCGATCACATGGATGAGGTACGAAATAATGGGCTACGGGTCGAAGGCGCCTCGGGTGATCGAACCGTGAAACTCGCCGGCGCGGTCGAAGCAGCGGCCGACATCGGTGAGCAGATGGATCTCGTGGTTCTGGCCACCAAAGTCGGCCAGGTGACCGAAGCGGCCGAGTCGATTAGCGGGCTGCTCGGTGACACGACACCGGTGCTTTCGATCCAGAACGGGCTTGGCGGACCGCAGCAGGCTGCGGCCGTCCTCGGCGACGACCGAGTGATGCTCGGCGTCGTCGGCGGCTTTGGCGCATCGATGACCGGTCCCGGCCATGTTCACCACAACGGTATGGAATTGGTGAGACTGGGTGAGTTCGCCGACGGAGCTGGCGTGACCGAACGGGTTGACGCCGTCGCTGACATTTGGCGATCCGGCAGTTTCAACGTGAGCACCTATGAGAACGTGCACACGCTGGTGTGGGAGAAGCTCATCTGCAATGTGGCTTTCAGCGGGCCCTGCACCGTCGCAGAGCTTCGGGTTGGCGAACTCCTCGCCGACGAGGATGCGTCGATGATCTCGGCCACCTGTGCCACCGAAGCGTTCGAGGTCGCAGTGGCGAAGAAGATCCCGCTGGGCTTCGACGACCCGGTCGCCTACACCCGTGATTTTGGAGGCAAAATCCCCGAAGCCCGACCTTCGATGTATCTCGACTTCTTGGCCAAGCGCCGCTGCGAGATCGATGCCATCAACGGTGCCATTCCGGTGGCGGCGGCCGAAGAGGGAATGACAGCTCCGGCCAATGTCATGGTGTCGTCGCTTATCCGGTCCAGGGAACGCCGGTTCTGACTCGTAACCTCGCGCCGTGAGATCTCGCACCTCACTGGCACCACGCCAGCCGATCTTCTACGGCTGGGTCATCGTCGGCACCGTCTTCATTATCTTGATGGTGACGAGCGGCCTTGGCTTCTACAACGCGTCGGTGATCTTGTCGGCGGCAGTGAAAGAACTCGACGCCGAGGTCGGTGTGGTGTCGGGTGCGACCGGGCTGTTCTTCGTCGTCGCTGGCCTCACCAGTGCCGCCCTGTCGAAGTTGATGGACACCGTTGATCTTCGGTGGTTCTTCGCTGCATCAGGCGTGATCGGCTCGGTCGCCCTGTTCTCATTGCGATGGGTCGACTCGGTCCCACTTCTCTACGCCTTCTTCGCCGTCTTCGGTATCGCATTTGCTCTAAGCGGGTTGGTGCCCAGCACCACCCTGGTTGCCCGCTGGTTCGATCGCCGTCGGGCGATCGCGCTATCGATTGCCTCTACCGGTCTTTCGATGGGCGGCATTCTGATCACCCCGTTTGCAGCCCGCTCCATCACCGACGTAGGCCTGGCTGCATCCGGCCAGTGGATGGCGGTGCTTTGGCTGATTGGCGTCATTCCACTGGCGACGCTCTTTCTCCGATCACAGCCGGCCGACAAGGGCCTGCAACCCGACGGTGCGCCCGCGCCCCGCACACCCGTGGCGTTGCCTGGTGCCAGCTTCGCCGAAGCGATCCGCACAAGGTTTTTCCGCTGGCTTTGTCTCACCTACAGCATGATCTTCCTGGCCCAGGTCGGGGCTATCGCCCACCTGTTCAACCTCATTCAAGATCGCCAGGGCGCCGACACCGCGGCCTACACGTTGTCAGCACTGGCACTTACCAGCGTGGTCGGGCGGCTTGCCGGTGGCGCCCTTGTGTTGCGAGTCGGCACCCGGACTATGACCATCGCCCTCACGGTGCTGCAGGGCGGCTCGCTCATCGTCCTCGCCACGGCCGATACCGGGCCGCTGCTGCTGGCCGGAACGATCCTGTTTGGACTGAGCGTCGGCAACTTGCTGATGCTGCAGCCGCTGCTGTTGGCCGAGGCTTTCGGCGTCAAGGCCTACAGTCGGATCTACTCGGTGAGCCAGCTGTTCGGCACCATCGGCGTTGGTGGTGGGCCGCTTCTCCTCGGTCTGCTGCACGACTCGTTCGACTATCGGGTTGCCTTCTTTGTGGCAGCGGGAGCGAACGTGGTTGGCTTGTTCGCTCTGATGGCAGCAGGGGGCACGGAGGCGCCGAAGGCGCTCTGGAAGGCCGTCGCCGTTCCGCCCGAGCAGCCCCTCGTCACGACAGAGCCCGTGCCCGCCAGGTAACGGTCTGGTCGCCGAGCCAGTCAAAGAGGTATGGCGAGTCACAGCGCATCGAAAAGAAAAGCCA
>JBLINY010000005.1:0-93394 GCA_047638695.1 Acidimicrobiales bacterium
AGCGATGTAAGTGCCGTTACAGGATGTCTAGCTAGCGGCGTGGCCTGCCCGGATAACGATCGCGGCCACCCTTGGTTTTCTGCGGGCTTTAACGGTGGCGGCCGAGGGCTCTGAGTTCGGCGCCAGTCTGCTGTGCACCGATCTTGCTGCGAGCCTGGTCGTGCTCGCGATTGGGAGTTAGCGATCGAGCGGCTCTGCGCTCTTGCTCTGTCCCGACCCTGATCGGGAGAATGTGTTCTCAGTCATTCTTGGTTCTAACTTTGTCGCGCTAGGACCACGCTGTTCGGCGCGCAGAGTGAGCTCCACTTACTCAGTTGCTCGCCAGACTGGAAT
Organism: Acidimicrobiales bacterium; assembly: GCA_047638695.1. Lineage (GTDB taxonomy): Bacteria > Actinomycetota > Acidimicrobiia > Acidimicrobiales > SZUA-35 > JAHECQ01. Next base: position 334 of record JBLINY010000005.1, read on the forward strand.
CAGATCCATCCCTACTTTTATCCCTACTTTTCTTCGGAACAGGAACAGGGGTTTCGAGCGGTTTGTAGCGGCCAACAGAATTCGATGTTTTCCCTGTTCAGAGGCTCTACAAGTCAACATCGGTGACGAGCGGTTTGGTCCAAATCAGAGCTTCGACATCTTCGAAGGCACCGACCAGATCCGTAGTGTCCAACAGCTCGTCATCAGCCGAGCCATCTCCGGCGTGCGGATCCAGTAAGTCGGCATTCTGGGGTTGTGTACTGCAGGTCCCAGGGACACCTGCGTTGGTCGGACGCGACGGCACCGGGTGTTCGCTCGCATGCCGCAAGCCAGGCTGCCCACCTCTCCGTTGCCTGCGATACTCCAGCGGTGCCGTTTACGGGTTGACGATCTGACTGGATCTCCGGGCGCATCGATGGGAGGGGAGCGATGGTCAACGGTCGTCCAGCGGTCAGCATGATCGGACTGGGAAGCATGGGGTCGGCACTTGCCACCGCAATCGCTTCTGGCGGCCACGATCTCACAGTGTCGAACCGGTCTGCAGAGAAGTGTCTTGCAGTTGCGGAGCGTGGAGCGTCGGTCGTCGATTCGGTCGGTGATGCCGTTTCGAGGTCCGAGGTGATTGTGGTTTGTGTTCGCGGGTACGACGTTGCCGGTTCTCTTTTTCAGGCTCCCGGAGCAGCGCCTCTGCTCAGGGGCAAGACCGTGATCCAGTTGGGGAACGGCGTCCCGACCGAAGTGGCCGAAGCCGCCGCGTGGTTTGCGGATCAAGGTGCGGCGTACCTCGACGGTTCGATCATGACGTTCCCGGACGCGGTCGGCTCGGCCGAGGGTCAGGTGTTGGTGTCAGGTGATCCGGCTGCGTTCCAGCGATGCGCTTCTGTCTTCGATGCAATCGGCGGTGACGTCCGGTTCCTTGGCTCTGATCCCACTGCTTCCGCAGTGATCAACACGAGCGGGCTTGCGTTCGTCTACGTGGCCGCACACGCGTTCGTCAGCGCAGCAGCCATGTGTGATGCATCCGGTGCCCCACTGGATCTGCTCGCCGATGTCGTCGGCACATTCAGTGCGCAGATGCCTGCCATGTTCGGTGAGTACGTGGAGATGATCGCCGCCGGAAGCTATTAGAGCACGAGCTTGCGGCTCGCGAGTGGGGCCGAGAACCTCCAGGCGATCACCGAGTTCGGACGAGCGAGTGGAGTCGATATAGGGCTGTTCGAGTCAGCGTTCCAGACGTTTCAAGACGCGACACGGGCCGGTCATGGGGTCAACCTCGCCGCGATCTTCGAGATCCTCAAACAGTCCCCGGGCTGAGCCTGACAAACCTTCTCCCAGCGCAAGGCATCGATCGTGCGCACAGGCTGGACCAGGTCCAGCACTTGTCCCTCGCTGTCCGAGGCTCCCTCCGATGGTGACAGGATTCCTTACGCGCCCGGGTTGGTAGGCGTATAGTTAGACGTATGCCACGGCTTCAGGTCTATCTGCCCGACGAACTGCATGATGAGTTGAAGCGGCGCGGCCTTCCAGCATCAGAACTGTTGCAGATCGCGCTTCGGGCCGAGCTCGAGCGTCAAGACGCCCTCGATGAAACGGCCCGGTACCTCGAGGAACTGGCTGCTGAAGTCGGCGAACCAAGCCAACGCGTGCAGTCGAGCGCCGGTGCAATCGCACGGCGAATTCGCGAGCGGTCGCTCCAACAAGTCAGCTGAGCGTGCTCGTTCTCGACAGCGGGGGACTCTCGCGCTTGGCCGCCCGAACGAAGACGTCGCTTGCGATTATCCGGGCCCTGACATCCGATGGGCTGTGGCCGCCAATCGTGCCGACCGTGGTGCTCGTCGAGTCGCTTCACGGCAATTCCAGCCGGGATGCGAACACCCACCGATTTCTCAAGACGTGCATCGTCGAGTCGACCGTCAGCGAGGCAGTTGCACGACGTGCCGCGGAACTGCGTCGACTCGCGAAGGTCGGTTCGGCTGTGGATGCGCTCGTCGTCGCGCTGGCGGAGCCGGGCGGCACGGTTCTGACCGGAGATCGAGCCGATATTGAGGCGCTCGCTGCGCACGCTGATTATGTCTCCGTCGAGGTCATCTGAGTAGGCGACGGACTTTCGGGTGTCCCTAGAAACTGGTGACACGAGGCGTTAATCAAGGTCACGGCTTGGACCCCGAATGCGAAAATGCCCTGCTCAGCGGTACGGAACGTGACTGGCTGGACGGTCTGGGAGGATCTTCGACATCTTCGAAGGAACCGAACAAATCCAGCAGCTGGTGATGTCTCGAGCTGTCTCTGGCGTGCGCGTTCAGTAGGGCCACGGATAGTGGGTCAGGGCGTGTCGGGCTGATGAGCCCAGGGACACTTCTATCGGTCAAGCGCGACAGCTCACGCTGAACGCCATGGCCGTTTGATTCCTACCATGGTATGATTACCCTCATGGCTGTTCGGAAGTGGTCGGTGAGTGTCGAGGAGAATCTGGCAGAGCGTGTGGAGGTCCGCGTCGGTGATCGTGGCCTCAGCGGCTTCGTCGCACGGGCCGTTGAGCACGAACTCGAGCGTGATCTGCTCGATGACTACCTCACTGATCTCGATGCTGAATTCGGCTCAGTCCCTTCCGAAACGATCGACGAGTACGCCAACAAGTGGCCGTCCTAGTTCTCGACAGCGAGGCTTTGTCTGCACTTGCTCGGCCGCACGCTGATGAGCTTCGCCACCAGCGCGTCCGAGCGGCGATGCGGTCGGCTCACGCCCGCAATGCGCCGGTGCGAGTTCCGTCGGCGGTGTTGGTCGAGCTCTACCGCGGGAGCGGCTCCGACGAACCGATCGATGCGGTGTTGGCTCGGGGTTTTGTCCAGGTGGTTACGACCGGGGCCCGTATCGCACGGATTGCCGGGCACTTGTTGGCCCGGGTCGATGCCGGGAGTGAGATGGCGGTTGATGCTCTTGTTGTGGCGACGGCGGTGCGATTGGGCGGAGGAATGATCGTGACCCACGATCCAGAGGACCTGTCAGCGCTCGCCGCCAATAGTCCGAACGTTGCCATCGTTCGGGTCTGAGGATCGGGCTCGATTGTGCAGCAACACCTGCTGCGGTCACGCAACTGGCCTGGGTCTGCGCGGGTCCCGACTTCCTCAAGTCTGAAGTCGCGGTGTACTCCGGTGGACTGGCCAATGTGTCCCTAGTTTTGTCCCTAGGAGCCGGTGGCACGAGCGTCATTCAGCGTCATGAGCTGGACACCGAAGGCGAGAACTCCCTGGTCAGCGGCACGGAACGATGCTGGATAGATACCCGACAAGGACCTTGGACATCTTCGAAGGAACCGAGCAGATTCAGCAGTTGGTGATCTCGAGGGCGATCTCTGGTGTGCGGATTTAGTAAGTCGATTCGGTTCGACGTTCGCGCGTAAAAAGAACCCAGGGACGTCCGGCTGGGTCGCACGCGACGGCAGCTTCCGATGTCGTGTGCGCAGGCGCCGTTTTTCGCCAACCAGACATGTGAGAGGTCTGGGTCAGCGGGCTGGCGGTGTTGACTTGAGGAGCTCGTTGAGTGCGACTGCGATCTCAGCGAGGTCGGGCTGATTCGCTGCAACGTTCATCACAAGTTCGTAGACAGCATCGTTTTGGGCTGCGACGACGCTGTGGCCGTTGAGTTCGAGGAACACGGCCGTTGCGAGCCAGCCGAGGCGTTTGTTGCCATCGATGAGAGCATGATTCCCCACGATGGATTGAAGGAGTGAGGCGGCTTTGGTCCAGATGTCGGGATACGCGTCGACACCGAATGCGGTTGTTCGCGGCCGTGCCGCCGCCGACCCCAGCAAGCCGATATCTCGTATCGGCGCTGGGTCCCCGAGCAGGGCCGTGGCGAGCGCGATGAGGTCGTCGAGTTCGAGATACTCGACCTCGGGCTCTTTGGTCATTCGCCCAGCCGCCGTAGAGCATCATCGTGGGTGCGAAGAATCTTCGCGGCAGCATCGGCGACTCGGTCGCGATGGTCGCTGCGGTTCACGAACTCCCGGACGGCTCGGCGGGCTGCCTCTTGGAGGGAGATCCCTTCCAGGTCAGCGCGCTCGCGGAGGGCCGCTTGTTCATCGTCGGTGAGTCGAAGGGTCATCGCCATCTAACAATGGTATCACTTTGATACTATTGTTAGCGGCTTGGCTTGCTTTCGTGTTCACAATGACGCGGTCGGGCGGACCTTCGACACCTTCGAAGGAACCGAGCAGATCCAGGAACTGGTGACCTCAAGAGCTATTTCGGGTGTCCGGATTCAGTCGGCGACACGCTGGGTGTTGCTTGCCCCAGGGAACCCCAGTGACGTCTCAGTGGTCCGTAGTGGCGGTCGCGTTGGCCGTGTCTGCCGGCTCGTCGCTCCCGCTGTCGGCCCATTTGTGGCGATCCGCTCGCACAACGGAGTGTTGAAAAGGGCCAGCACCGATCGGGTGGCGAATCAGTCAGCCGCCGTGTGTCAGTCTTTGCAGCGATGCAGCCACCGCTCCTCGGCCATGAACGCCTGATCTCTGCTCTAGAGGCGAGCTGAACGATGAGTGATGCTCCACACTCCGTCGGGCCGATGGTCCCCGGCCGCCAGCGCTCGCCCCTGGCCGCCATTGTTCGGCGTATCGCCTCAGCTATTGGTCTCATTGTGTTCATCGCGATTGTCGTGCGGGTTGGTCGAGACGGCTACACCGACGTCACAGGCGATCCGATCTCGCTGTTGGATGCTCTCTACTACGCGTCGGTCACCGTCACCACCACCGGCTACGGCGACATCACCGCTGTCACCGAGGGCACCCGTCTGGCCACACTCGTGTTCATCACACCGGCCAGGATTGTGTTTCTGATCCTCCTTGTCGGCACCACGGTCGAGGTACTGACCGACCAGACCCGACATATCTTGCGCACCGACCGATGGAGGAAACGCGTGAACAATCACATCGTCATTTGCGGATTCGGAGCAACCGGTCGGAGCGCAGCAGCCGATCTCCGGTCCAGAGGTCGTGATGCAGACTCGATCGTCGTGGTCGACATCGATCCGACCGCTATTGACCATGCAAACAGCCTTGGGTATGTCGGTATCGCCGGCGACGCTACGACCACAGCCGTTCTCCACGACGCCATGATCGAACGGGCGGAGGGTGTGATCGTCGCCCCGAATCGCGATGACACCGCCGTGCTCATCACCCTCACCGCCCGCGAACTCAACCCCACGGCCACGATCGTCGCAGGCGGCCGAGAGCAGGAGAATCTTCACCTTCTTCAACAGGGTGGGGCCGATCAGGTGATCGACGCCACGGCCGCCGTCGGGCGGCTGCTCGGTCTCGCGATGGAAGCGCCGGGGGCGGTTCGAGCTTTCGACGACATGATCGACGCTGGCAGCGGTCTCGAACTGGTGGAGTGCGGACCCGAAGACTTTGACAACGGTGGGACACTGGTGGCGATAGAGCGCGACGGGAAGCGTCTTCCACCGAAGCAGGTATCGCGCGACCAGATACGGCCCGGCGATCGGTTGGTGATCGTGCGCGAGTCGCAGAACTGAGCCTCACCGGAAATCGGGCCGACATCGAGGCGCCCGCTGCGAACGCTAATCATGTTGCAGTCCCTCCCTGGTCAACGACACGGAACGTCCCTAGCTGGACTGTTGGAGAGGATCTTCGACATCTTCGAGGGCACGGAGCAGACCCAGCAGCTGGTGATCAGCCGAGCCGAGCAAGTCCGACCTGATTGGTAGAAGTCGATGAGCGGCGACCGATGACCGTCCCAAGGTGTGTAGTTTCTCGCTTCTTCCAAAGGCCTGGCGTTCAGTGTGAGTCGACCCGACATGCAAGCTGCCGTGGCAGGATGGGCGTCATCGTGACCGCACCTTCGGATGGCAACGTGATCGGCTACGCCGCGTTCGGCATCTGGTACGACACCTACCGGGCGGCGGTCCTGGAGCCGGCGCTGGACGCGGCCTCGATATCACTCGAGAGCGCTCTTGTGGAGCTGCTCAGCGATCGAGACCGCACGCGAATACGCAGCGCCAGTGGTCGGGTGAAATCGAAGAGTCGTACGTGGCGCAAGATAAATCAGCCCCGGTACGAGGGCCGGATCTCAACCTTGGACGACATCCCGGGCGTCGTCGATGACCTGGTCGGTCTGAGGGTGACATGCATCAACGTGCGTGATATCGACATGGTTCAGACCGCGCTCGATGCCCTGCCTCGAATGCCGGGAGACGGCCTGTGGCTCGATCCGACATCGGAACGCGACTACGTCTCTGAACCCAAAGAGTCGGGGTATCGAGGTTGGCACGTGAACCTTGGCATAACAGTCGACGACATCGCGGTCCTGTGCGAGCTTCAGGTTCGCACGCTGCTGCAAGACAGTTGGGGTGAGCTGACGCACATAGACACCTACAGCAAAGACGGAGAGCTGCCTCCTCTCGTCGACGTGCTCAGCACAAGAATGGCTGACCTGCTTTCAATCCTCGACGACATCGCCGAGGACCTGCGTACCGAACTTGACCGCATTGATCAAGAGATCGTCTCGGAGCCCGACGACCGAGTTCTGATCGCAGAGAATGACTTGGCTGGTCAGGCCGCGGACGCTGCGGCGTTGCTGCGGAATCGCTGGAAAGCCCTTGATCGCCCGACTGATCTTGCGGCGCTGGCTTGGGCGCTTCAACGCGAGTTCGGGGCCGAGGTGAGTGACGACTGGTTTGGTCACGGCAGTTTCAAGCGGTTCTTGCGCCACGCAGTTCCGGATGGCGAGATCAGTACCGGCCGCCAGGCGTATCTTCTGCCCATCGTGGCGGGCGAACCGCGGAAGGAGGGCGATGAGTCTCAGACTGACAGCGACAACGGTCCCGAGGGTGAAGGGATCGACGGCGCCACAGCTCCGGGTGCCGCTCGTCAACTGAGGCGTATCGAGCCGGAGTTTCCGCTGCTGGAATCTGTTGAGTGGCCGATCCTGTTCGAGCACCTGGCAGAGTCATGGCGACGGGCCAAGCCGGCCAACTCCGAGGCGACAACCATCAACCGCCTTACCCGCTCGGCGAGAGACATGTCTCTCTCCGCGGGCTCGCAGTTCTCGCGTCGCAATTTGGAATATGTGGTGAAGGCGCTCCTGGCATCGGAAGAGACCTGGTGGAACGGCGCTGGGCCGGTCCCCGCTGACTCGGTTCTCGCTCGGACCTTTGCTGACCAAACCATCCAGCGGATGCTTGAACTTCGGATCCTCGACGACGCGTCATCGAAGGCCGCAAACCGGCTCAGGCGTTGGATTATCGGAGCAGACCCGGGATGACGCCGAATTGGGTGAGTCGAGCCAACGGCTGCAGTCGAGTACCGACGCGGTCGCACGGCGCGTTCGTAGGTGGTCGCTCCAGCAAGTCAGGTGAGCATGATGGCGCTCGACAGCGGAGCCTCTCGCGCCTGTTCCAGCCGGGATGCGAACTCCCGCCGATTTCTCAAAACCTGCATTGTCGAGTCAAACGTTAGCGAGGCCGTTGTACGCCGTGCGGCGGAACTTGCCGGAAGGCGATTGTTGTCGGGAGGAACTGGGTTAGGCGAGATGTGCGGCGGATCGAGGGCAGGTAGCGCCGCTACGCACGGCATCGCCGCCAGCATCCGAACCACGCGATATTGCGGGGGGCGGCTTGGCTCTGGATGGTCGTCAGCTTCAGGTAGGTCGGGTGTCGCCGCGGCAGAACGCGGCGATGCTGTGGGCAGTTTCGCGGCTGATGTCGGGACAGGCGACCGGGAAGATTTCGGTGGCGTGGATGGTTCCCATGACCTGGCGACAGCTGGCAGCGACACCAGCTTCCAGCAGGAGTCGATAGAAGTTGATGCCCTCGTCTCGCAGAGGATCGCATTCGTTGACACTGATCATCGTGGGCGGCAACCCCCGCACGTCTTCAATGGTGGCGAAGCTGGGCCACGCGAGCGGGTCACCGGCCTCGAAGGCTTCGATGCCGTAGCCCATTTGGCCCTGGTTGTTGTGCAGGTCCATGAAGATGCCGTTGTTCTCCACCGAAGATGGGCTGTCTGGGTGTGGCCAGTTACCCAGGATGTAAGGGCAGAGGCCATACAGGCCCTGAATCAAATCGATGTTGTCCTCGCGCAACAGCCGCATGCCGGTCGCGAGGGTCAGGTTTCCGCCGCCGCTTTCGCCGGCGATGACGATGTTGGCCGGGTCGATGCCGAGACTCTGGGCGTTGGCCGCTAGCCATTTGAGCCCGGAGACGCAGTCGTTCAAGCCTGCCGGGTAGGGCGCAACTTCGGGGGCCGAGGACGCGATGACCGCGTTACGGAAATCGACCATGGCGACAGCCACTCCGCAACGGGCGATGATGCGAGCCCACGCCCGATAATTCCCATCGAAACACGACATCGACGCCATCCCACCTCCGTGGATGTAATAGACGCATGGCGGAGCATCCCCGGCGAAGTCAGGACGCACGAACATGACGTTGATCGTGTTCCCGTCCGGTTCCGAGGTGAACGTTTCCGTGGTGACGGTCAAGCCGTCAGACGGCGCTATGTCCTCGGTGTCCATCCTGTCGGCGAACGCTTCCGCTACTTCGCCGGCCCGAACCGCTTTCTCGTTGCCGTTGCGTTCAAGGACTTCCTCGCGACTGGACAGATCCCGGCCGCGCATGACCGGCATCTTCCCGAACAACTTCTTCAATCGGGGATCGATACGAGGGTCCTCGGAAAGCTTCGACATCGCGAGAGCTTACGCACAGGCAGAAACTCAGACCCGCACGACCAGCCAAACAGGCACCACGCTGAAGCGATTCCGGAATTGGATTGAACCGATCGAGAGAATGGCCGTGTACTACAACGAACGAAGTCGAAATCTCTCGGAGGAACCGAATGAATTTGAAACGATATGGCGCGCTCGTCGTTGTCTTGGCCTTGACTGCGGCCAGCTGCGGTAGCGACAGCGACTCCGATGGGGCGGGGTCTGAGAACGCAACGGCTGACCCGGTACACGACCTCACCGCTGGGGCCATAGCGTCGGCCAATAGCGATCTTGGTGACATCATCGTGGACGATGCTGGGAATACGCTCTATTTGTTCGTGCCGGACGCTCAGGGCGACAGCACTTGCTACGACGATTGCGAAGCGGCTTGGCCGGTCCTCGGCGAGGCGACCGGTGTCGGCGACGGTCTCGATGCTTCCCTGCTCGGGACTACTGAACGCACGAACGGTGATATTCAGGCCACCTACAACGGATGGCCGCTCTACTACTTTGCGAAGGATGTTGCCGTTGGAGACACGAACGGACAAGGCGTGGGCGACGTCTGGTACGTGCTCGATGCCGCCGGAAGCGCCATCGGTAACTGAGTGGGCGAGGATGGCCGTCGGCCAATCGCTCCTCTTCGGGGAGCGATTGTTTGTCGACACATCTCGCTCATCCGCATGATCGTGCCCCGGTGATCTCAGCGGATCTTCCCTCCGGAGCAGGCTCGGAATCGCTGGCCCATGCGCTGTATGCAGCGCATGGGTCAGCGCTCGAGCATTGGGCCAGGGGAAGGTTCTCTGACGCCACAGTGGCAGAAGAGGTCGTGCAAGATGTCGTCGTAGCGGCGTGGCGTAAACACCATCAATTCGATTCCGAGCGGGGTAGCGAGCGGGCCTGGATCTTTGGGATCGCCCGCAATGTGGCAGCCACGAGTCATGAACGAGGTCGACGTCATCTTCGATCTATCACCACGGCCAAGACACCTGAGGAGGGCCGCGAGGACGTCGAGGTAGCTCAACTCGTTGACCGATCGTTGATTGCCGACGGGCTGCGTTCGCTATCCTCAGAGCATCAGTCGGTCATAGTGGCGGCTTATTGGGAGAGGCTTTCAACACGTGAGATTGGCCACAAACTAGGTATCCCAGACGGGACCGTAAAATCTCGCCTTCACTATGCGTTGAGGATCCTACGAGCCGCGCTCGAAGAGCGAGAGGTGCTGTGACATGACCGCGAGTCATCAACAGTTCAGTGGCTGGGCCGCGGCTTATGCGTTAGGAGCGCTCGACCCGAACGACCGACGCGCTTTTGAACGCCACACCGCCGAGTGTTCGATCTGCGCGACCGACCTGAAGGCCGTTGCTCCGGTCCCGGGCCTGCTCGCAAGTATCGATCGTTCGGAACTCGACGACTTGAGCGACTCCACCACCGCCGCGGCCATAGCGTCCCGTGTTCTTGGCGAGGAACACCAGCTCCTGGCCAGCCGGAAACGTTGGCGGCTAGCGACGCTTAGCGGCGCAGCGGCTGTGCTGCTCATCTTGGGAAGTGTTCTAGCTGTCGCAGACGAGACGGGACTGGAAGAGGCACGCGCTCCGTCAGTGGACGTTGTCCCCGCAATTGTCGTCTTGAGCCGGGCCGAGGCCGCTGCCGTGCTCACACAGCCCCGAGGGTGGGGAACCGAGATCCAGCTCGACCTGGCCGGCTTGCCACCGCGGGGCGAGTACCAACTCTGGGCTGTTGACAGGGATGGCGCATGGAGCATCGCCTCGACATGGGGGCCGACACCAACAGGCGGCGCCAAGATCACAGGCGCCACCTCGCTAACAAGCGAAACCCTCGAACGAATCGTGATCACATCCCAGGACCGCGAGGACATACTCGTCGACGCATCGGTCTGAAGCCGATCAACCCAGTTGAATCATCCGGCGAGCAGACAAATCGCCTGGTCCTGTGAGGTGTCGCGCATCCGGTAACCGGCGCTATCGGATGATTTCCGGCCGAGGGAGTTGGGAGATCCGAACGCTGATACCGAGCGGGGCGCGAGCCTTTCAGGATGGCTGATGGCGTGCTGTCCTGTGCGGTGCTAACTCAAGGCAGCGATGAGTTTCTGGATGAGTGTTTTCTGGAACCGATGGGCCCCGTCGTGACTGCCGTGGCCGAAGCCGTGGAACTCACCCGGGTATTCGGTCAACTCCAGCAAGCCGCCGGCCTGTGGGTATTCGGTCACGAGTTCGTGGATCATGATCGGGGGCACGTTGAGGTCAGCGCCGGCTTGAACGAGCCAGACCGGCGGCAGGAATCGCGCCCGGCCGGAGCGAAGCAACTGCGAGATCGATGCTTCGCCCATGGTGGCCTCGTCGCCGAAGTAGGCCTCTGAAGCAGTGACGAGGGCAGCGGCGTTGAAGGTCTGATTATCCGGTACGGGCTGGTCGAGCTTGGATTGCGCGTATCGGTAACGTTCGAGCGGGTCGACTGGAGGCCAGAACGCCGCCACGAACGGCACGTCTACTTCGGTAAGGGCGGCGTGAAGCGCCAAATGGCCGCCACTGGAACTGCCCATGAGAGCGACCCGCTGCGGGTCGATAGCGAGTTCACCGGCCTGTTGACGCACCCACCGAACAGCGTCAGCGACATCGAGCACAGCAGCGGGGTGGCGGGCCACTCGGCCGTCGCGAAAATCGATCGCCACGACAACGAACCCGGCGGCGGCGACTGCGTTGCAGTAACGCTCGCCGAGGGTCCGGTCCATCCGAGCCCACGCGCCACCATGAACGTCAACGACTGCAGCACCGCCACGAAGCGCCCGTGCTTCCGCAGGCGGCTCGTAAATCCGCGCCAATAAATCGTTGCGCCAAACCTGGTCCCGCCACGTCACGATCTCGCTCACTGGTCTCCCTAACGATCCAGGGCTTCAGTGTCCCACACCACAAGGTTGCTGCTTATCTGCGCTGGATCACCAACCATCAGCTGACCAGCGATCGGGACACCAACGAGCGCTAAGGTTTCGGCGAGTCCCAGCTCGGGGAGACGGAGGACCGACCATGACCGCAGGCGCGAACGGCATCGACTTCGACGTTGTGCACGGTTGGGAGCAGCTGCCCGAAGGCTGGACCTTTGTGGAGGTAGCCGGCGTCGCAACCGACTCGGCCGATCGGGTCTACGTGTTCTGCCGCGGCGAGCATCCGGTGATCGTCTTCGATCGTGACGGGACGTTCATAGACGCGTGGGGTGAAGGCATCTTCTCGAACGCCCATGGCATCAGCATCGGCCCCGACGACACCGTGTACCTCGCCGACAACATGGATCACACCGTTCGGGTGTTCCGCACTGACGGCACGTTGGTACGAACGCTCGGGAACGCTGGCGTCGCGTCCGACACCGGGTTCGTCGCTTGGACCAGTCCCGTGCAGAGGGCAGCCGGTCCGTTCAACATGGTCACCAACGCGGTGCCCGCACCCAATGGTCGGCTGTACGTAGCAGACGGATACGGCAACGCCGCCGTGCACGTGTTCGCGGCCGACGGCGCACACGAATTCTCCTGGGGGGAACCTGGCTCGGGGCCGGGCCAGTTCCGCCTGCCGCACGGCATTGCAGTCGACCATAACGGGCGGGTGTACGTAGCGGATCGCGAGAACTCGCGCATCCAGATCTTCACATCGGAGGGGGAGTACGTAGACGAATGGCGCCACGTGCGCCGGCCAGACGACATTTTCATCGACGCGGACGAGAATCTCTACGTCGCGGAGTTGGGCTTCATCGCTGGACGGATGCCGCACGAGATGATGGCCGAGATCCCGGCGCACGAGCCCCACGCACGCGTCTCGGTGCTCACCCTCGACGGCGACGTCCAGACCACCTTCGGTGGCGATCAGCCCTGTGACCCCGGCAGCTTCTTCGCCCCGCACGGGATCTGGGCCGACTCACGAGGGGACCTCTACGTCGGCGAGGTCGCCCTGTCCGGTGGTGGCCGAGCCGGGCTCGTTGCACTCGACTGCCACTCGCTGCAGAAGTTCATCCGTCTGCGTCCCGATCGGGCCGGACGCAGGCCGTGAAGGCGCCGATCTCGTGGCTCAGGCATCTGAGTACAGCTCCTGCTTCGCCACCGGCACGAAGCCGGGCCGTGCCAATCGGGGCCATCCGCTGGTGCGCGGCCACATCTAGGTGGTCGGCAACCCCATCCGGTTCATTGAAACGCCCGCCGTCCCGGGCATTGTCACGCCGGAACTTGGCCAGCACACCGAAGAGGTATTGCTCGAGGCCGGGTTTAGCTGGGATGACATCGCGGAGCTCCACGCCGAAGGCGCCTGGTAGCACGCTCCGGCTCGAGCCGGTCGTTCGAACCGGTCGTTCGAACCGGCCAAGGCAGGGCATGCAGGGCAACGGTCGTGGCAACACGGATTTCCGTCAGACACTGCCTTTTTCTGACGCCGGCGCTCGAATCATGGTGGACTCCGGACATGGACATCAACGTGCTACTGCTCGAGTTCTATGGGCGTATCGGGCCCTTGGCTGGGCGTGCCGTCGACGGGCTTGATCGTGAGCAGTTGGTCCGGTTACCGGCGCCGGGGACGAACAGCATCGGCTGGCTGATTTGGCACACCGCTCGAGTGCAGGATCATCATGTGGCGGAGCTGGTTGACGCTGACCAGGTTTGGCAGCGCGACGACTGGGCACCGAGATTCGAGCTCGATCCCAATCCTGCCAATATCGGCTATGGGCACACGTCAGACGACGTTGCACAAGTGAAGCCCGACGGGCCCGAGTCGCTCCTCGGCTACCTCGCCGCGGTCGAGGCGGTCACAACAGCGTTACTCAAGACCGTGGAACCGGCTGACCTCGACCGAATTATCGACCGCCGTTGGGATCCGCCGGTTTCGATGGGAGTCCGCCTCGTCAGCATCGCCGACGACAGCCTCCAGCACGTCGGGCAGGCGTGCTATCTACGCGGCGTGTTCGGCTGGTGAAGCTGCGGCTCAGCCTGAGGCCGCGATCCCGTAGACCCGTTTGGCGGTGCCGGAGAACAGCGCCGTTTTGTCGTCGGCGCTGGCGTCGCCAACCATGCGTTTGAAGGCGTTCCACAACACGTTGTAGGAACACGATTCGCGATCGACGGGAAAGTTCGACTCGAACATCGCCCTCTCGACGCCGAACAGGTCGATACAGGAGCGAATGAACGGCCCCCACGCTGCGGCGAGATCTGCAGACGACGGTGGCCTGCCGAGCCGGTGCCAGCCCCCACCCATGATGGGCATGCCGATCCCTCCCAACTTCAGCACCACGTTGGGGCAGGCTGCGAGGTCGGCCAGCGCCGCCGAGGTCTGGGCCAAGACCTCGTCTCGGCGACCGGTGTAGGACTTCACGCCGAGTGGACCGCCGAGGTGGTCGCAGATGATCGTCGTGTCAGGAAAGGCCCGTGCGAGGTCGACCAGCTCAGGGATCTGGGGGTGGTAGAGCCAGGCGTCGTAGGTGAGCCCGCGGCGGGCGACCTCGGCGAACCCTTGGCGAAACGCGGGCGTTGCCATCAGCGCTGGGCCAGGGTCGGTGCGGTGGTTGGGAATCGCAGTGTCACCATCCCAGGCCGTGCCGTGACGAATGCCGACGAAGCGTCCGTCGCCTACCTCGGCCAACGCATCGAGCGCTCGGCCCGTGGCAGACCCGTGCCGGAGATCAGCGTGACCGACGATCGCGCCGATCCGTGCGCCACCTCGATGTTCGCTCTCCTTCGCGAGTGCCGCGACACGCGCGGTCTCCGGCACCGGGATCAGCACCGGGTCGATAGCGTCGGGATCCCAGGACCACCCGCACTCGATGAACACGGTGTGGGTCACGTTGTGACCCGAGCCGGTGTCTTCGAGCAGGTTGTCGAGGAGGTACGGCGGCTCGACGTGAGTCCACAGGTGGTGATGCGGATCGACGATCTCCAGCCCCGGGTCGAGGGTGTCCTCGACCGTCAGTTCCAGCCACGAAGCGTGTTGTTCGACCGAGCGACGTGCCATGGCAGCGCAACCTAGTAGCCAATCACGTGCACAGTCTTTTGAACGGCGTGCATATTGGCCGATCGACGACCTCACGGCGAGCTCGTTCATCCCTACTTTCATCTCTACTTTTCGCCGAGGAGGTTTCGATGGTCGGTTGCACCGGGTCGACGAGACGACGGCCCGACGTAGAATGCTCAGATGAGGGAACGACTGATAGCGGAGCGGGTTGGCGCCGTTTTCGCGGATCTCATGAATCGGTCCTATCCGGCTTATCGGGCCTCGAGCAGAACGCCGAAACCCTAGGTGACGTCGTGATGGGGGACGATCCATCAGCCGCCGAACTGACGGAGGCCTACCAAGATGAGTTCGGGCCGATCCCGACACCGAGCGCCGTTTCCGCTGCTTCAGCGCTGTTAGTCGGCTTTGCGTTCTTGATGATCGGCAACGGACTCGGCGGATCGGTTGTCGGCATTCGAGCAGAACTGGAAAATTTCAACACGGTCGCCACCGGTCTGATCATGGCCGCCTACTTCGGCGGGTTCCTGGTCGGTTCCCGGCTCGCGTTCCGGTTGCTTGGCAACGTCGGCCACATTCGCGTCTTTACCGCGCTGGCGTCGTTGGCCTCCACCGTGGCATTGATTCAGGCGATCGCGGTTTTCCCACTGTTGTGGGCCCCCGCCCGGTTCCTCACGGGTTTGTGCATGGCCGGTCTGTTTGTGGTCGCTGAGTCCTGGCTCAACGACATCGCCACGCCTGAGACTCGTGGTCGCCTTCTCGCCAGCTACATGATTGTCTCAATGGGCGGCATGGCCATCGGCCAATTCCTTCTGACCATCGCTGACCCGAGGGACGTCACGCTCTTCATCGTCGCCTCGGTCTTGGTCTCGCTCGCGGTGTTGCCGATCGCTCTGTCAACTACGTCCGCTGCACCTTTGGCCGAACCCGAACCCATGTCGCTCCGCGAGCTGCTGGCCATCGTGCCGACCGGCGTTACGAGCATGTTCTTCGTCGGCACGGCGGCAGGAACGCTGCTTGGCATGGGGGCGGTTTACGCCACCAGGGTCGGCCTCAGTTCGAATCAAACCGCCGTGTTTCTCACCGCTCCAATCGTTGGCGCTGTTGCCTTCCAGTGGCCGATGGGGATTTTGGCCGATCGGTTCCCTCGGCGCGGTTTGATTGCACTCGGAGCAGTCGCGGCCGCCGTTGCCCCCCTTGTCATGACGCAACTCTCTGATTCTTCTCTGGCCGGGACCCTTGTTCTGTTCGTGGTCGGCGGCACGATGTTCCCGCTCTATTCGCTCACGATTGCCTACACGAACGACTGGATTCCCGTCTCTAAAATGGTCGCCGCCAGTTCATCGTTGGTGATGGTAAATGGTGCGGGGGCGGTCGTCGGCCCACTTCTCACCGCTGTCCTGTTCCATCAGTTCGGCACCGGCGCGTACTACTTCGTGCTCGCCGCGGCTCACGGTCTCCTTGCGGTGTACATCGGTTACCGAATCGTAGCGAAGGACGCATTGCCCCTGGAGAGCCAGCGGGCCTGGGTGCCGCTCAGTTCACGCAGCACCGGAGCAGTTGCCGTGGTTACCCGCCCGTTGCGCGTGCGCCAAAAGCCGTAGCGTCGTTAGACGAGCAGTGATTCGTGATCGCTGGCGGGAGTGAGATGGCGAGCGCAGGATTCGCAATTCCTCGGCTGGCCTTCTGCGGCCGCTGACAGACTGCGGGGGTAGGGACCTTGGGCTCTGGGTCGAGCCACTACGAGCGATCATGCTGGATCTCAAGAAGACGCCACAGAGCGGCGACGGAGCGAGAAGGAGCACACGATGGCTGGGTTTACGACGATTCTGGCTGACGTCACCCACAACGGTGGGGGCCATATGGGAGGTTGGGGCGGAGGATGGATGTGGCTCTGGGGTGTGGCGATGATGGTGCTGTTCGGATCGCTGGTGATCTGGCTCGTCCGGGGAACGAGCCAAGCCTCGGTCCCGAGACCACCCGACCCCACCGACCGTGCGAAGCAGATTTTGGCCGAGCGCTTCGCCAACGGCGACTTGAGCACCGAGGAATACCGCGAACGGGTCACCGAACTCCAATGACACTGAGACAGACCAAGACCGATTCTCCGGAGGCGGGCCGAGAGTTGAAACAGGACTTGGTCGATGCAGGAACCAAGGGGCGGACTCGCATCGTCCAAGGTCCCCGGCGAATTCATACGTGACGTGAATTGATTCGTGACGTGAATTGATTCGTGACGTGAATTGATTCGTGACGTGAATTGATTCGTGACGTGAATTGATTCGTGACAAGGCCCGAACGCCACAGCCGTTGTTGTCGTCGGCTCAGCCGACCGCAGCTCGGATCTTGGTGTGGAGCTGGCCGAGCTGGTCGGTCATGGCCTCCACCGAACGATGGCCAGCCTGGTAGAGCGCGGTTGCGTTGACGGCGGTCCAATCGAATCCCATCGACTGGATCTTCTCTGCCCTGGCAGCGACGGTGTCAAGGTTCTTATAAAAGCTCTTGCTTTCCTCATCCACCGGTGGTGGGGCCAGCATCAGCTGCATCCCGATCGCCTCTGGGTCGCGACCGGCTTCTTCGGCATGGCGGCGGATCTCGGCCATGGCGGTCGCGAGTGCGTCGTCTCCGAGGGCCATCCCCATCCATCCGTCGGCCAGTTGACCGGTGCGACGCAGCGCAGCCTTGCTGGTGCCGCCGACCCATATGGGCAGTGAGGCGCCCTGCGGTGGCTTTGGTTCCATGGCGATGGCCTCAGCGTCGTAGAACTCGCCTCGATGATTGATTACTTCGTCGCCCCAATAGGCACGGAGGAGCCGAATCGCTTCGTCCATCCGCCGACCGCGGTTGGTGAAGTCTTCCTCCAGCGCTTCGTATTCGGCCGCCTGCCAACCGACACCAACGCCCAACCGCATGCGGCCGTCCGACAGGGTGTCCAGGGTGCTGATCTGTTTGGCGACCAGCACGGGCTGCCTTTGTGGGAGCACCAACACCTCGGTCGAGAGACTCACTCGTTCGGTCACCGTTGCCAGCAGCCCAAGGAGGACGACGGCCTCGAGGATGGGCATTTGCGGCGGATACATGGGAGCCGACCGGGTCTCGGTCGGGTAGCCCATTATCACGTGGTCGAACACGGCGATCTCGTCGTAACCCAGGTCTTCGATGGCCTTCGCCATGGCCACCACAGCGCCCTTGCCCTCTCGGTAAGCAATGCTCGGAAATTCGACGGCGATCTTCATGTCGGCAGCCTGCCATAGAGGTGGCTGGCGAGCCAGCGGTCGACGAAGGTCTCGAGCGCGACCGGAATGCCTTGGCTGGATGGGACTGGATACAGATTCTCTAAAAACTTGATCGGTTTTGTCGGGTTTAGGTCTAGGGTCCATTCTCGACCCACCGACTCGGGAATTGGATTCGACGTATGGCACCCACGAAAGCCGAGGCCCTCAAGGCCGGAAGCGACCACCTTCGGGGCACGATCAAGGCTGAGCTGGCGGCCGTTGATTTGGCCGCGTTCAGCAATGAGGCCGGAACCTTGCTCAAGTTCCATGGCATCTACCAACAAGACGACCGAGACGTTCGTCGGGCCCGCACACAGGGCAAGGAGCCCTTGGAGTACTCATGCATGGTCCGCTGTTCGGTGCCTGGTGGCCGACTTCGCCCCGAGCAATGGTTCGAGGTCGATCGCTTGGCCGATGAAGTGGCCGACGGAACGCTGCGACTCACCAGTCGCCAAGGTGTGCAGTACCACTTCGTCAACAAGGGCGACCTGCACACGTTGGTCAACCAACTCAACCTTGGACTGGTCACCACCTACGCCGCTTGTGGCGATGTCGTGCGGAATGTGATGGTGACCTCGGCTCCGTATCAGGGTCGAGATCTCGACCGGCTTGACTCGATGGCGCGTGCGCTTGCTGGTCGGTTTCGACCTCAGTCGGAGTCGTATTGGGAACTGTGGCTAGACGGCGAGCGAGCCCTTTCTGCGGGTCCGACCTCGGCCGGATCCGCCGCGGGGCCAGAGGTCAAGACCGGTGTTGAACCGATCTACGGCGAGCAGTACCTGCCTCGAAAGTTCAAGTTCGGTGTTGCGGTGCCCGGCGACAACTCGATCGATGTGTACAGCCAGGATTGTGGCATCGTGCCGATCGATTCTGTCGATGGAGAACCGGGGGCAGTTTTCATCGTTGGCGGGGGATTGGGTCGGTCACACTCGGACCCGAGCACGTTCCCTCGGCTTGGCGACCCAATGGCATGGGTCGCTGAGGACGACATCACCGATGTCGCCGAAGCCATCGTGACCATCTTTCGGGACTACGGCAACCGGAATGATCGCAGTCATGCCCGGCTCAAGTATGTGGTTGAAGAGCGCGGCATTTCTTGGCTGCGGCGTGAGGTTGAGTCTCGGATCGGGCGGCCGCTGGCCGACCCAGTGGCTCTGCCTTCATGGGGTGGGGCTCGCGACCATCTGGGCTGGCATCGCCAAAGCGACGACAGCTGGTTCCTCGGGTTGCCTGTCCCCTCGGGCCGACTCCGGGACACACCCAACCTGGCTCGCAAGACGGCAGTGCGCCTCATTCTCGAGCAGTTCGCCAACGAAATTCGTCTGACGCCACACGAGGACCTACTCCTCTGCGGCATCAGCGACGCCGACCGGCCAGCGGTCGAGGCGTTGCTCGCCCTCCATGGTGTGCCCCAAGCTCACGACTTGAGCCTGACGGTGTTGTCGTCGATGGCCTGCCCAGCGCTGCCAACCTGTGGCCAGGCCCTGGGCGAAGCGGAACGAGTATTGCCTGAGCTCACGAACTTGATCGAGATGTTGCTCGCCGATCGCGGGCTCGATGATCTACGGATCGAGACCCGCATGACTGGTTGCGCCAACGGTTGTGCCCGCCCCTACGTGGCCGAGCTGGGAATCGTGGCCCGCACCAAAACGGCATACGACGTGTGGCTCGGAGGCGACGCCTCCGGCACTCGACTGGCAAAGCCGGTCATCGAAGCCGTTCCGTTCACGAAACTCGGCGACGTGCTGGGCCCGCTCCTCGACAGCTACCGGAACGGGCGACTCAGCGGTGAGGGATTCGGTGACTGGGCGAACCGATTCGGCCCAGAAGCGACGGCGAGAGGACTCCCCGATTTCTCCCGACCGGGCCGAGCGAACCGTTCGGAGACAGCGTCATGACGTCAGTACGGGTTTCTCTGAAGAATCGGAATGACGACTCAATCGATCACGCCGCGTTGCTCGACCCGAAGTCGTCAGCGGTCGATGCCGTTGCCTGGGCGGTCGATCGATTCGGTGACGGACTGAGCCTCCTCTGCTCAGGCCAGGACGCGGTCCTGGTCGACGTTGCGCTCCAAGTCGATCCAACCATTGAGCTGGTGTTCATCGACACCGGCTTCCACTTCGACGACACGATCAACACGATGCTCGCCATCGCCGAGCGCTACGGGCCGAAGCTTCGTGTCGTGGTGCCGTGGCGTCACCAAAGCGGCGTCGGTACGCCGGGCTTCTGCTGTTCTGACCACAAGGTCGAACAGCTCGATGTGGCGTTAGCAGGCAAGACCGCGTGGCTCAGTGGGCTGCGTCGAGCCGATGGCCCGAGTCGCCAGCAGACAAAGATCGCAGAGATCGATCGACGCGGTTTGGTGAAGGTCAACCCGTTGGTCGACTGGTCTGATGAGGAAGTGGCGGATTACGAGAAGGCAAACGACATCATCGTCAATCCGCTGCGAGCCAAGGGTTATCCGTCGATCGGCTGTTGGCCGTGCACCAGCCCGGTCGACGACGACGGCGACGGCGACGCTCGATCCGGTCGGTGGGCGGGCTCGTTGAAGACCGAATGTGGGTTGCACCTGTGATGGAGGAGAGCGGAAGGCCGAGCCCCGCTGGGGTGAGACCGGCGATCGCCGTCGTGCCGGTGGGTCTGAGAGTTGAGGGCAAGACGGTGCTCGTCGTTGGAGCGGGTCGAATCGCCGCCCGAAAGGCTGAGACCTATGCCTCACAGGGTGCTCGCCTCATCGTGGTGGCTCCGGATCACAGTGCCGAGATGGAAGCGGTCAACGTCGATCGGCGAGTCCGTCGCCCGTTCGTTCCGAGCGATCTCGATGGTGTCTGGTTTGTGGTCACCGCGACCGGCAGCCCAGCCGTCGATGGGGCGGTGTATCGCGCCGCCGAAGCTCGCCGGGTCTGGTGCAACGCAGCCGATGACCCCGACCACTGTTCGGTCGTGTTGCCCGCGGTGGTTCGCCGTGGCGACCTCACCGCCACGATCTCCTCCGGAGGGAGAAGCCCTGCGGTCGCGTCTTGGCTTCGCCGCCGAATCGATCCGTTACTCGACGACGACACGCTTGCTGTCTTCGAGATAGCCGCTCGAGTCCGAGCCGAACTCCAATCGAACGGTCAGCCGACCGAGGTCCCCGGCTGGAGCGAGGTACTCGATCGTGACGCACTGTCCCTCGTCGCTGGCGGGCGCCGCGAGGAGCTGGAGCGACGACTTTCCGCTGCCGTTGGCCTAGGCGCTGTGACGCACACGAAGGTGGACCAGTGACGGTCCATCTCGTCGGTGTTGGGCCCGGCGATGCCGAGCTGATGACCTTGCGAGCCGCTCGCTTGCTGGGAGAAGCCGACGCCGTTGTGTACGACCGTCTGATTGGTGACGACGTTCTCGCCTACGTGTCTCCAGCCGCCGAGCGTCACGACGTCGGCAAGACGCCCGGCGTGCCAAGTCCCACCCAGGGCGACATCAATCGACTCCTCGTCGAGCTCGGTTCTCGACTGGATTGTGTGGTCCGGGTGAAAGGTGGCGATCCGTTCGTGTTCGGGCGTGGAGCCGAAGAGGCCGAGGCCTGTCACGCTTTCGGCATACCCACCTCGATCGTGCCCGGCATCAGCTCATCGGTTGCTGGGCCCATGGCTGCAGGGATCTCGGTCACGAAGCGAGGTGTATCGAGCGGGTTCTGTGTCGTGACCGCACATCAAGATGCGGGGTCGACACCGATCGACTGGGCATCGCTGGCGACGAGTGGCCTAACACTTGTGGTTCTCATGGGGGCCAAGCGTGCTCGACAGATCCGGGATCGACTGATCCTCGGAGGACTTGAGCGGACAACACCCGTCGCCGTGGTGACCAACGCATCACTCCCCGATGAACGGATCGAAAGACTGCTGCTCTCGGAACTGGGAACGCACCCGGTTCCTTCGCCGTCGGTGCTGATTATCGGCGCTGTCGCGGCTTCTAGTAACTCCGCCAAGGCTTACTCGAGCGGTGCGATGATCGCTCAAGGAGCCAACGCTGGGTCCCGGTGACGTCGTACCTGAACCCGTCGCTACTTTCATCCCGACCCTCTCCGGAAACAGCGGTTTCGAGCGGCTTGTAGCGAGGAGCTCCGCAAGACAACACCGGCGAGCTTCGTCGGCAGCGTCCGGCTAGGACTCGTGGGGTCTCGTGCCTGTTGCGAGGGAGCCGGATTCGAGCCATCGGGCGGCGTCGGCCGGGAGTCCGTTGGTGACGAGGGCGTTGTAACGATCGAGTTGTGCTGGCGTCAGCACCTCGCGCCACCGGTCATTGGTTCCCTTGTGGAAGAACGCGTCGGCGCCATTCTCGAACACCTTGTCGACTCGTCCGGAGCGGCGAGCATCCTCGCGCATCACCGAGATGCTGCAACGCTCAACCGCCTCGGGCCAGAGCTCCTCGGGAACTTCGATGTCGAGGAAGGCGGCGATTTGTCTCATCTCACCCTCGAGGTCGGTCTTCAGATCGTTGTAGTGCGCGAAGTACGCGAAGCCGTCGTGGCGTGACGGCCACCACGAGGCCAGGTGGGTGATCGGTGAGCAATCGTTCGACCACGATTCGAACAGTTCGTCCATGTCGCCGTCCCATGCCGGCAATGGTGGAAGACCTTCTTCGACGGCACTCGCGTTCAACCACTCGATGATCTCCGGTCGCATCGCGCCGCGATGATTCGCCCACGACATCAACGCATCACGTCCGTCTCGGTACACCGTGATGTACTTGCACTGCTCGAAGATCGGCACACAGTCTGCTGGCGAGTGGGTCTTGATGAATCGACGATGATCCTGACCATCGACATGGGCGAGGAGGTTCTCGATCGGCGTGAACCGTGCATCGATCCAGGGGCTCCGGCCATTGGGATCATCCGGCGCGTCACCAGCCGGCCACAACAGCGACGCCACGATGCCTTGCATCCAGGTTGTGCCGCTCTTCGGCGGTGTGCTGATGAAGATGTCGTCCGGGCGATGTCCGAAGTGGTTCCAGCGGAGGCTGTCTTCTATTGATCGGCGATGCTCGTTCGTGGGCGGTCGCACCTTGGCCATGTTGCACGCTACCCGAGAGACCCCTCCGCCGGATCGGGGTACGCCCGACCGTCGGGGTGGTCAAGCGTGGACGTGGTGCTCGACGGCTTGGCCGATGGGGCCGGCGGTCTCTGCGCGCCGGGCCGGGCGTCGATGATGGTTGACGGGGTGCTCCCCGCAGCCACGGTTCTGACGCGAATGATCGAAGAGGCCGCTGAACTGCTGAGTGGTGGTGGAGCGCTCATTTGATGACAGCGAGCTCGAGCGGCGCAATGCATGTAGTGGAGCACCGGATGACAACTGAGCTCTCCGGTATCTAACGTCATATCCATGGGCATCACCGACGACAATTGCCAGGCCATCCGTTCCGCCTTCGAGGGCTGGGAGCACGGCGATACGAGACCGTTCTTTGGGCTCGTATCCGCCGATGTCCGCTGGACGGTGATCGGATCGACACCGATCTCAGGCACATACAACGGAAAGTCAGCCTTCATGGATAAGGCCGCGGGCAGGCTGACGGCTGAGTTCGCTGGCCCCTTGGTCGCGAAGATCGTCGATGTGCGCGCTGCCGGGGACAAAGTGTTTCTGCAGTGGGAGGGGACTGCAAAGACCACGGACGGTCGACCCTATGAGCAGACGTATTGTTGGGTGCTGACCATGTCCGGTGGCGAGGTCGTAGAGGCACTCGCATACCTAGACACCGAGCTTGTCAGCGCCGTACTGAGCACCTCCGCCCAAGCCGAGACAACCGAGAGCGACAACCGATGAGTGTTCGAATTGAGAAGTCCGGGCCGGTGTGGACCGTCATCCACTCGAGGCCCGAAGCCCGCAACGCAATGGACCCTGAAAGTGCCGAGGCGCTCTACGAGGCATTCCTGGACTTTGAGTCTGACGATGAGGCCGCAGTGGCTGTGTTCTGGGGAGAAGGCGGATCGTTCTGCGCCGGATGGGATCTGAAACACGCCGCTGCGCTTGACCAGCCCGAACCCCTCTCTGAATTCGCCATCCCTCCTGACGGCGGCGAGCATGGCAACGGCAGCGACATCCCAATGGGGGCGATGGGGCCAAGTCGACTCGAACTCGACAAGCCGGTCATCGCTGCGATCGCCGGACCCGCAGTAGCCGGAGGCATGGAGCTGGCCATGTGGGCCGACTTCCGAGTGATGGAAGAGACCGCCTACCAGGGCGTGTACTGCCGACGGTGGGGAATCCCGTTCATCGATGGTGGCACCGTCCGACTGCCCCGGCTGGTCGGTGAAGGTCGTGCACTCGAACTGATCCTGACCGGCCGCCAGGTAATGGCCGAAGAATGCCAGCGGATCGGTTTGTGCGAACACGTGGTTCCGGAGGGTCAAGCTCGAGCCAAGGCCGAGGAACTGGCCCACCAGATCGCTGCGTTCCCACAACTTTGTGCACGGGCCGACCGGCGTTCGGTCAAAGCGCAGCACGGTCTCAGCGTTCGTGATGCCCTCGTCCAGGAGTGGTACAACAGCCGCGCCGTGCTCGAGGCTGAAGGTATTGAAGGGGCGGGCCGGTTCAGTGCCGGCGCCGGTCGCCACGGCGCGGGTTCCGAGGGAGTGCCAGGACGATGAAGCCGTTCGCCGCTCTGACGGTGATCGAGGTCGATGGCTCGATGGCGGGCGCGTACTGGGCCAAAATCTTCGCCGACCACGGAGCCACGGTGATGCGCCAATCGACCCTGCGGTGAAGGTTCGTTAGCTTGTCCGACTGAGACACCAACACGGGAGGGGAACAGTGGGAACACCAGCCGGTCGGGTCAAGGACGGTCAAGCTCATCTTGCAGCCCTCGACAAGGACCGCGAGGTGTTCCTCGATGGCGAGCTGATCACCCGGGTCGCCCAGCATCCGGCGTTCGCCGAGAGCTGTCGCGCCACCGCTGCCTTGTACGACTTCCAGGCCCAGCCCGAAAATATCGAACTGATGACCTTCGACGTTGGCGACGGCCGGCGAGCCAATCGATCGTGGCAGATGCCTACGAGCTACGACGAACTGGTGGCTAAGCGAAAGGCCATGACCGCTTGGGCCGAGTTGCACGCCGGCTTTATGGGGCGTTCGCCCGACCACCTCGCCTGCGCAGTTTCGGGCCAGCTGATGGGTCTCGACCAATTCGAGGCCCACGGTGCCCAGTACGCCAAGGCCTACTGGGACTATTACCAGTGGGCCCGCACAAACGACATTTTTCTGACCTATGTGATCATCAATCCCCAGGCCGACCGCTCGAAGGCGTGGGGCGATCAGCGGAACGAGCACATGACAACCCACGTGGTCGACCGCGACAACGAGGGGATCACTGTCCAGGGCGCAAAGATGCTCGGTACCAGTTCGATCATGGCCGAGGAGGTGTTCGTAGCGAACCTCCAGCCCCTCCAACCGGGCGAGGAGGATCTTGCTGTCTCGTTCGCCATGCCCCTCGATACCCCCGGCATCAAGATCATCTCTCGCAAAAGCTACGAGCAGCACGCCGTCAGCCCCTGGGACAACCCGCTCTCGCACCGCTTCGACGAGAACGACGCAATCATCCACTTTGAGGGTGTGAAGGTCCCGTGGGAGCGAGTGTTCGTGTGCGGCGATGTCGACATGTCTCGTCGCCAGTTCCATGAGACTCCTGGTCACGTGTATCAAAACTTCCAGTCCCAGGTCAGGTTGGTGGTGAAGCTGCGATTTCTTCTGGGAGTGGCGCGGCGAATGGCCGAGACGATCGGCACGATTGGCCTGCCCCCGGTCCAGAGCCAGCTTGGGCTCATGGCCGCCCAAGTGGCGACGGTCGAGTCCCAGCTCCTGGGCATGGAGGCCGGAGGCCACTTCGTGGGCGAGTACTGGGTGCCGAATCGGCACTATCTGTACGCCGCCCAGGTGTACAGCCAGGACCTCTATCCCCGGTTCATCAATCAGATCCGCGAGCTGGCTGGTGGGGGCCTGATCATGCTGCCGTCATCGGCGGCCGATCTGGCCAATGCCGAGGTGGCCGGCGTGCTCGACAACATGCAGGTTTCGGCCCGAGACGAAGACGGTGCGTACGAGCGCATGAAGTTCCTCAAGCTGGCGTGGGACGCTGTTGGGTCAGAGTTCGCCAGTCGGCATATGCAGTACGAGATGTTCTACGCCGGTGCCCAGTTCGTCACCCAAGGTCATAGCTTTCGCACCTATGACTGGGATCAGGCCGAGAGCCTGGTCGAATCGATGCTCGATGGCAACGACACCGAGTGGAAGGGGGCCGGGAAATGAGCTTAGAGATCCGGAAAATTGTGACGTTCGTCGAGGACACCCTCGCCGAGGCGGGCGAATCGGTCGACCCCGTGCTTCGCAAGGTTGCGGTGGTCGCTGTAGTGAAGAACCGTTTCGCTGGACGACGTGTCGAGGACCTGTCTGAGTTCTACGGCGAAAGCGTCACCCTGGGAGAGCGGATTGCCGGATTGGCGGTGGAGCAGATGGGGCCCTTCGCAGTCGAGAGCTATGGGAAAGGCGCGATCGTGGGCCTCGATGGCGAGCAGGAGCACGGTGTGGCGCTGCTCACCACTCCTTACGGAAACGTCCTACGAGAAGCGGCCGGGGGAGGATCTGCCTGGGTCTCGTCGGCTACTAAGCGAGCCCAGCCCGGCGCCTCGATCGACGTGCCTCTGGCGTACAAAGACGCGCTGTTCGTTCGCTCGCACTACGACGCCATGAGTATCACCATTCATGACGCCCCGTTGCCCGACGAGATCGCAGTGATTTGTTGTTTCGCCAACCGAGGCCGACCCCATCACCGGGTTGGTGGCCTCAGCATCGACGATGCTGTGGGCGAAGATGGCCTGGTCTAGAAGGACGGTCTGATGCGCACAGCAATCGAGAACATTGGCACCATCATGTCGGGCAACTGGCGTGAGCCTTTCGCCGACGGCGATTCCGTTGTCATTGACGGCGGTCTCATTGAAGCGGTCGGTACAGGTCTCGACGTAGGCGGGTGCGATGTCGTCATCGATGCCGGCGGGGCAACGGTCATCCCCGGTCTGATTGACTCGCACGTTCACATCGCCTTTGGCGACTTCACGCCGCGCCAGAACACGATTGGGTACCTCGAGAGTTATGTCCACGGTGGCACCACCACGGTTCTGTCGGCTGCCGAGGTTCATGTGCCCGGGCGGCCAAAGGACACCCAGGGTGTGAAGGCCCTCGCTGTGGCTGCCCATAAATGCTTCGAGAACTACCGCCCCGGCGGGATGCGGGTGCACGCCGGGTCCCTGATCCTCGAACCCGGGCTCACCCGGCAAGACTTCGAGGACGTGAAGGCCGATGGTGTGTGGCTCACCAAAGCCGGGTTCGGGGCCGTCAGCTCAGCATCGGACTACATCGAGCTCGTGGCCATGGCCAGAGACGTTGGTCTGATGACCACCCTTCATACGGGGGGCTGTTCCATCCCCGGGACCTTCCCGGTGACCGGCCAGGACGTGCTTGACATCAACCCTCATATCTCGTTCCACATCAACGGCGGCCCTGTTGCCATCGCCGACGAGTACTTCGAGCTCATCGCTCGCGACACCGAGATCGGGATGCAGGTGTGTGCGGCCGGCAACCTTCGTACCGCGATCCTCGCAGCCGAGATGGCCCAGCGCCACGATGCCTTCCACCGCCTCCTCATCGGCACCGACACGCCAACAGGCAGCGGAATAATGCCGCTGGGCATGCTCTATACGATCACTCACATGGCGGCCCTCAGTGGGCTAGGCGTCGCCGAGCTCATCGGCGCCGCCACCGGCAACGTCGCTGCCATGTATGGCCTGAACAACGGACTCATCGCAGCGGGTCGGGACGCCGACCTGGTAATCATCGACGCCCCCGAGGGCGGCACGAAAGACTCGGCTCTCGCAGCGATGAAGAATGGCGACGTGTGCGCCATCGGGGCCGTCATTACTGACGGTGAGCCCCGGTTCGTTGGCCGCAGCCGCAACACACCTCCGACGACCCGGCCAGTGACGGTCAGCCACTCGACCGTCTTGCACCAGTTCTAGTTCTCGTCTCAGGGCTGTACTCAGGTGAGTGAGTGAGTGAGTGAGTGAGTGAGTGAGTGAGTGAGTGAGTGAGTGAGTGAGTGAGTGAGTCTATTGGCGCTGCGGTGCGAGGCCTGCAGGAACTGAGAATCGCAGAACTCGAGACAAGAACCCGGCACGGACGCGGGCTACCTCAGGTGCGAGTGCAAGAAAAAGGCCAGGAAGGCCGATGCTGAACGTTCCGATAAGGGTGAGCTGGCGGGGCAAGAATGGGAACGGCGAGCCGATGACACTGATCAGTATGGTTAGCAGGACGGCATAGACCTCTTTGGTGACGAACAGATTGGCGACTCGTTCGACGTTGTTGATTACCTTGCGGCCTTCGTTCACGACGATGGGAAGTGTGGCGAAGGCGTCATCGGTGAGTACAAGATCGGCGACAGATCTTGTCGTAGCGCTACCTGAACCCATCGCGATGCCAACGTCGGCATCTTTGAGCGCGAGCCCGTCGTTCACGCCGTCGCCGGTCATCGCCACGACATGGCCTCGTTGTTGCAACGCTTTGACCATCTGCTGCCTTTGGCGCGGCGGCACTCGACCGAAAACTGTTCCTGCCGTCAGTGACGCGCCGAGCAGCTCTAGCGAGTCACTCAGCTCGCGGGCGTCGACCGGTGATCCAATTACCTGAAGGCCGGCGCGTTCGGCAATTGCAGCAACGGTGTCGTGGTTGTCTCCGGAAATGAGCTTGATGGTGACATCCTGATCGGCGAAATACCTCAGGGTGTCGGCCGCGTCGGCCCGGATTTTGTCCTCGAGTTCGATGATGGCCAATGTCTCGAGTCCGATGAGAAAGGTTCGATCACCTGAGTCGTCCAGCCCGGAGACGATCCGACAACTGCGGCGATAGCCGACATGGCGGCATTCGGCGCTTCGTCGGCAGCGGCCATCGCAGCCAGTGTTTCGTGCACGTCCGGTTCAGACCTGCCCGACAGTGAGTGCGTTGTTCCATAGGTGATGGCACCGGTTGTGATCGTGCCGGTCTTGTCGAGACAGAGAACATCAACGCGAGCCAACAGTTCGACGGTGGAGAGTTGGCTTGCCAGGGCGTTCCGTCGAGTCAATTCCAAGGTGCCGGCGACAAACGCCAGACTCGTGAGCAGCACCAGCCCATCCGGCACCATGGCAACAGCCGCCGATGCCGACTGAGTCGTACGCATACGGCCGACTCCGGCGACGACAAAGCTGCCCGAAAGCGCAGTGTCGCCGGAGTCTTTGGGCATCGGAAGTGATTCGCCTGTCAGCTGTGATTCATCGAGCAGAAGCCCCGTGGCGGCGATGACCTTGCCGTCCACAGGTAGCTGGCCGCCGGTGTGAAAAAGGACGACATCGTCCATCACGATTTGTTCGATGTCGATCGTGATCTGAGAACCAGCTCTGATGACCGTGGCCTCGGGTTCGGTAAGCACTTGAAGTCTGGCCAGTTCCCGCCGCGCCTTTACCTCCTGGGTGATGCCGAGGACGCTATTGGAGAACACCACTCCCAGGAAGAGTCCGTCCTTCCAGTGGCCCGAGATGATGACGAGGACGAACAGAACGATCATGATCGCGTTGATCGGTGTGAGGACATTCGCCCGGACGACCTGAGCCAGAGTTCGGCCTGGCGGGTCAGGGGCCGCGTTGACCTGCCCCGCCGCTTTGCGCTGCTTAACCTCGTGGTCGGTCAGTCCGAGGTCATCATCGAGAGCACGGTCAGGGTCGTTCAGCGGCGCTGGATTTCAGATGCGGCGAACCCGGCGGGTGTTTGCAACACTCGCGTTATGGGGATCGACTACGCATCATTGATGAAGCGTGACCAGGTGCACGCGTCTCTGCTCACCGACCCGGAGGCGTTCGCAGAGGAAATGGAGCGCATCTTTGTCCAGGGTTGGGCGTTCGTGGCTCACGAGTCGGAGATACGTGAGCCGGGAGATTGGGTTACGGCCGAGCTCGGCACCGAGGCGGTGATCGCGGTGCGTGATCACGATGGCGGCGTCAACATCTTGGCCAATCGATGCGCACATCGGGGCACCGCCCTCTGTTGGGAACACAAAGGCAACGATTCCTCGCTTCGGTGTACCTACCACGCGTGGAACTTTGATCTCGACGGCTCGGTCAAGGCCATCCCGTTCCCCAGTGGCTACGAAGATCCCTTGGCCTCGGTCAACCGAGACGAGTTCGCGCTCGATCGAGCCGGCCAAGTCGAGTCTTACCGCGGGTTTGTGTTCGCAAATCTGTCCGGCACGGCCGGACCGCTGAAAAACCATTTGGGACCGGCCGGCTTTGCATTGATCGACCGCCTTTGCGAGCTGAGTCCCACTGGCGAAATCGACTTGTCGGCTGGATGGGTTCGGCATCGGGTCCAGTCCAACTGGAAGCTGTGGCCCGAAAGCGATAGCGACGGCTATCACGTGGGCTTTGTCCACGCCTCGATGGCCAGCACGACCGACAGTTATTACGACGATGTAGCCATCGGGGGTGACGCTGTGTCCAGCTCTCGTGCCGTCGACTGGGGGAAGGGCCACATCGAACTCGATTTTCGGCCTAGCTACAAAGCCGAACTGGCGTGGTTGGGGACGACAAGAGACAAGGTGTCCGGCTATTGCGAAGCTCTAGAGGCTCGAGTCGGGGAGCCGAGAGCTGCTGAATTGCTGTGGAACGGTCCACCGCACGCGTTCCTGTTTCCAAATCTGTTCCTCGGCGAAATGGTTGTTGCCGTCGTCGATCCTGTGGCCCCTCGTGAGATGGTGCACCGACACACCGCGGTCCAATTCGAGGGCGTCGAGGAGTCCTTCAACCGGCGTTTGCTGAGGCAAACCGAGGCCGCGGTTGGGCCAGCATCGTTCATTACCAGTGATGATGCCATCACTGCCGAGCGGATTCAGACCGGTGTAGGCGGAACTCGCTCCAGTTGGGCTGGAGACGATCGCGGCTGGATCGATCTGAGTCGGGGTCTACACCGTGAAGTCGTCGACGCCGATGGCACCCGTTCTGGTGATCTCTCTGACGAGACCACGAACCGTGGCTTCTGGCGCCGATACGCAGAGGTGATGGCAGAACGGGCCCCCGTGTGATGACGCTTCTGCCCTCAGACGAGGTGTTGGCCTTTCTCATCACCGAGGCCCGCTACGCCGACGAGTCAGCGCTTGATGAATGGGAGGCGCTGCTCACTGACGATTTTCACTACTGGGTGCCAAACGGACCAATGCAGGGTGACCCGGCCAAGCAGCTCAGCTACATCAACGACAATCGTGCCCGCACTGCCACTCGTATTCGTCAGTTGAAGACGGGAAAGCGTTTGGCCCAGCTACCGCCGTCGCCGATGCGGCGGGTGCTCTCGAACATCGAGGTTCGAGAGATCATCGGATCAACAGCTGACGGATCGACAGCTGACGGATCAACAGCTGACGGGTCGGCGGCGGGGGATGAACAGGTAGTCGAGGCCAACGTCGTGTTGTACGAAGTCGCCGCACAGTCGACCGGTGAGTTGAGAATCTGGCCTAGCCGGGTTCGCTACCGTCTTCGCCGAGTGGGCGGTGAACTCCGCTTGGCCGCCAAGTGGGTTGAGTTGGTGACCGCCGAGCTCGGTCAGCGAAATCTGACGTTTCTGATCTGAGCACCAGGCGTACCCCGGCCACCAAGCTCATGGTCGCTCGTTCCGGTTAGCTCCGGTCGGTTGAGTTGATGTAACGGTTGACCGCAGCTGCCCATCGTCGTTGGATCGTTTCCGGTGTTGACCCGAGGGTTCCCGAGCGTTCTTGATGATGGAGCCCGACGAGCAGGGCTATGAGCCCGATGGCGGTATCGGCGACCTGTTGAGAACGGCGTTCGGCTCCGATGAGCAGTACGACTTCGACTGTGAAGAGCCGAAGGATCTCCGAAGCGATGGCGAGCTGGGCCTCACTTGGTGCGAAGTCGTCAAAGGGTCGCGAGTACATAAGGGCGATCAGGCGCGGGTGCCGGGCGCTGAAAGCTTGGTGAGCCCGGCAGAGCGCGAGCACGCGCGCCCCGGGAACATCGGAGAGGACGCTGCTGGACAAAGGATGGCTAATGGCCACCACGGGTGCCGAAACCCACAATCTCGCGGCAGCAGACGGGTCAACCCTGATCGCTGTGGCTGAGGTCATCAAACCCGGACGGCATCTCGCCGTTGCTCGGGCCGAGGTCTTCAACAACTCCCTCGACGGCACCCGATGTCTGACCGGATTGTTCACCGCCGTCGGTGTCGCTGTAGCGCCGAGGTCTACCGAGTGAGCCAGCCGTGGGCCTGTGGCTTGCGCCCGGCTTTCGGATCGAGCCGGGCGTGGACGATGGCGGGTCCGTTCAGAGCGGCTGCATCGTCGAGTGCTTTCCGCAGATCGGCCGGATCCTCCACGTAAAAGCTCCCGGCCCCGAACGCTTCGGCGATCTTCTCGTAGCGGGCCGTTGGCAAATACATGTTGGGAGGCGGCGGGGCATCATCGGGGAGCTCAGACTCTCCGCCGCCGATGCCGTTGTTGTTCAGGATGACCACGATCACCGGGAGCTGATATCGGCAGATCGTTTCCATCTCCATGCCGCTGAACCCGAAGGCCGAATCACCCTGGACAGTCACGACCCGCTGGCCTGGATTGCAGACCGCAGCAGCGATGGCGAAACCGAGGCCGATCCCCATCGTGCCGTAGCTGCCGGCGTCGAGTCGGTGCCGAGGGTTGACGTTGGGCATCTGGGTGCGCCCGATGTCCATCGTGTTGGCACCTTCGCCGACGATGATGTCATCTGGTTCGAGCCACTCGGCAATGTCGCGGAAGGCCCGGTAGTAGTTCATCGGAGACGAATCGTCGGCTTGCATGCTGGCGACGGCCTCTTCATTGGCCGCGATCTTCTCGGCGATGGATCGGCGCCAAGGCGTATCGGCCGCATAGCTCCATGGATCGTCGGCCAGTTCGGCATTGAACTGGCCCATGATGGCCCGGCCATCACCAACCAGCGCCACCTCTGCAGGGACGTTGTGGCCTATCTGCTCGGGATGAGAGTCGAGCTGAAGGACCTTCACGTTGGGGTTGAACCGTGGCGTACTGCCGAAGTGCATGATCCAGTTGAGGCGAGCCCCGGCAAGCAGAATGACGTCAGCCTCTTCCAGTGCAAGAGATCGAGCGGCGCCGACAGATAACGGATGGTCGTCGGGAACCACGCCCTTTCCCATGGGTGAAGCGAGGAACGGGAGGTCGGTCCGGTCGACGAACTGACGAACTTCGTCCTCGGCCCGAGCCCACGCCATGCCCTTGCCGACAATAAGCAGCGGCTTCTCGGCTCCCTTGAGAACCTCGATCGCTCGCCGTACTGAGTCCGGTTCGGCATGGGTCCGGGGCGCTTCGCCGACCACGGCAGCAGTGCCGATCGTTGACTCATCCACTCTGCCATCGATCACATCAGCCGGCATGTCGAGGTAGACGGGCCCGGGCCGCCCGAACAGCGAGGTACGGATGGCCTGCTCGACGTAGTACGGAATGCGATCGTGAGACTCGACCCGGTGGGCGTACTTGCACCAGGGCTTGACCGCAGCCACCTGGTCTTCCTCCTGGAAGGCAGCCATGCCGTTCTGATCCGTCGGAGATGACCCGCCAATCAAGATCATCGGCCACAGGTTCTCCTTGGCGTTGGCCAAGCCAGAGAGAGCGTGAATGACACCCGGACCGGAAACCACGAGGCAACCTTGGGCCCGACCAGTCAGGTAGCCGGCTGCTTGAGCGGCATAGGAAGCAGACTGCTCGTTGCGCATGCCAATGAACGTGATGCCTTCCTTCTGCATGGCGACGGCGATTGGCACAACAGGAAAGCCGACGATGCCGAACACGTAGTCGACGCCCTGCTGTTTGAGGTTGCGGGCCAGAATCCTGGCTCCGGAAATGTCAGTCACTGGATGCTTCTCCTGGATGTAGTCCGTCGTCTCCGACTCGTTCGATCGTTACGTTCCCGAGGGTTCAGTTGCTACGGATCACGGCTCGGTCTCGCAGTTCGGCCAGAGCATCGGGATCCAGTCCGAGATCGGTAGCAAGCACTTCGTTTGTGTGGGCACCCAGTGCCGGGGCGACCTCGAGGTCGACCTCACTGGCCGAGAGGCGCGGCGCCCACCCCAGCATCGGAACCTCGCCGTGTTCGGGGTGTTGAATCGTCTTCACGAAACCGCGCTCGACGAGATGCGGATCGGTGAGTACCTCGGCGGTGTCGAGCACCGGGCCACCGGGGACACCGGCTGCTTCCAGCTGCTCGGCGATCTCATGCTTTGAGTGTCGGATTGTCCACTGGCTGATTTCGGCTTTGAGCTCAGCGGTATTGGCGACTCTCGCTTCATTGGTGGCGAACCGTGGGTCCTCCGTCAACTCGCTTCGGCCCATGGCGGTGCAGAGGGCCACGAACATCTTTGGCGTGACCGCCATGATCATGGCGAAGTCATTCGGGCCGCCCCCGGCCGTCGGGTACAGGTTGTTGACGGCGAAGGCACCGTTCCCGTTTCGTGGCGCCGGGTTCTCGCCCCAACCAGGGGCCATCGAGATCCGGGTTCGCATGTAGTAGGTCATCGCCTCTTGCATGGAAATCTCGATCCGCTGGCCTTCACCCGTCCGGAGTTTCTGGACGTACGCGGCAACAATCGCCAACGCAAGCTGGACACCGGTGCCGGAGTCGCCGGTGGTCGGACCGGGTAACAGGGGCTCGCCGTCGGGGTAGCCGGTGGCCGACAGGGCCCCGGCTGCAGCCTGGGCCACACCGTCAAAGCACTTCCGGTCTGCGTAGGGCCCGGAGAGGCCGAAGCCCTTGACCGAGGCGTAGATGACCCCGGGGCTGACCTGTTTGATCACGTCGTACCCAATGTCGAGCTTCTCCACCACCCCCGGTCCATAGTTCTCCACGAACACGTCGAACTGTGGGGCAAGCTGCAGCAACAGGTCGCGGCCGTCGGCCGTGGCCAGATCGATGGCGACGCTCCGCTTGTTGCAGTTCCAGTAGAAGAAGTAGTCCCTGGGCATGTCGGCGACCCCGCGGGCCGGATCGCCTGATCTAGGTGGCTCGATCTTCACCACGTCAGCGCCGAACCAGGCCAGTGCCTGTGTCGCTGCTGGGCCCGCCTCGTACTGAGTCAGGTCCAGAATTCGCAATCCATCGAGTGCCGGCATCGGTCTCCCTTGTTCCCGTGGACCCTATGCGTTCGACCGAGTGCGTGCTGAGGGCCGAGTCAAGGCTGTGGGCGCGGTCACCGAACCGATCCCGCGTCCCGCAGCTGAGCGATCTCGTCAGCCCCGTAGCCGGCGTTGGCCAGAACATCATCAGTGTCGGCCCCGGGATGGGCCGGCGGTCCCGATACAGCCGACGGCGTACGGTCGAAGCGCGGCGCGGGAGCCGGCTGCCGCACACCAGCAACATCGACGAACGTGTCGCGCTGTGTGTTCTGCGGGTGCTCATATGCCTCGGGAATCGTCAGCACCGGAGCGAAACAGACATCGGTTCCGTCCATGATCTCGCACCATTCGGCTCGAGTCCGAGTGATGAAGATCTCGGCCATTTCCGCCCGACGTTCGGGCCAGCCGCCCTTGTAGCGCTGCGCGTCCCATTCGGGCCCCTCGCGGTCGGTCAGGCGAAGAAGTTCCGCGTAGAACTGAGGCTCGATCGAGCCGACCGAGATGTATTCGCCGTCGGCGCACTTGTACACCCCGTAGTAATGAGAGGCTCCGTCCAGCTGATTCTCGCCGCGAGGTCGTAGGGCGCCCTGATGTTGGGCACCGTGCATGGACGTCATCAACATGGCGGCACCGTCGACCATGGCGGCATCCACCGTCTGGCCCTGTCCCGACCGTTGGGCCTCGACCAGCGCGCCGAGGACTCCCATTGCCAGGAGCATCCCTCCACCCCCGAAGTCGCCGATGAGGTTGAGTGGCACGGTCGGTGGCTCATCGGGAGAGGTGCCGATATGGGCCAGACACCCGGCGAGAGCGATGTAGTTGATGTCGTGACCGGCCATCTGGGCATAGGGGCCCTCCTGTCCCCAACCAGTCATGCGGCCGTAGACCAGACGGCTGTTTCGGGCCAAACAAACGTCGGGGCCAAGGCCCAGTCGTTCCATCACCCCGGGGCGGAAACCTTCGATGAGGGCGTCGGCTTCCCCGGCCAGGCGAAGGACGATCTCGATGCCGGAGGGAGACTTGAGATCAACTCCTATCGAACGACGACCACGATCGAGCGGGCTGATGGGAGGTTCATCGGGAAACTCCTCAGGCACGTTCGAAGCCCGATCGATTCTGATCACGTCCGCCCCCATGTCGGACAACACCATCCCGCAAAAGGGAGCAGGGCCAATCCCTTGGAGCTCGACGACGGTCATACCGGACAAAGGACCACTCATGGAAGAAACCTAGGGAGCAGAGTTATCCCCGGCAAGCCCGTCGGCTCGATCTTCGTCAGAACTGGGCCGCCGACCAGGGTGAACTAGCGTCGGCTTTGATGCTGCGGCTGGCGATTGACACCGGGGGGACATTCACTGACTGCGTGCTGCAGGACGACGAGACCGGGGCCAGCTGGTTTTGGAAAACTCTGAGCACCCCAGCCGAACCGGAACAGGCGTTGCTCGACGGGATTGACGGGCTGCAAACGCTCCGGGCTTTCGAATCGGCGGACCTTCGGTCCGTCTTGTTGGCGACGACGATCGCTACCAACGCCATTCTCGAGCGGAAGGGGGCCCGGACTGCTCTGGTGACAACGGCCGGCTTCCGCGATGTGCTGCTCATGGGCCGAGCCAAGCGATACGACACGTTTGACCTCCATCTCTCCAAGCCCGAGCCGCTCGTGCCTCGGAGGAGAGTGCTGGAAGTGGCGGAGCGAGTCGGCCCCGACGGCGAGGTCGTGGATGAGTTGACCTCTGCCGAGGTCGATGCCCTGGTTGCACGGCTCGGGAACCTCGCCGCCGCCGACGACGACGGCGCCGAGCCGGATTCCGTCGCCGTCTGCCTTCTTCACTCGTATGTGAATCCGCTCCACGAGCAGATGATCGGTAGGGCAATCACCGCCTGGCGACCAGATTTGCCCGTGTCGCTGTCCTCGGAGGTTTCGCCGAAGTACCGCGAGTACGAACGCATGAGCACCACTGTGGCCAACGCCTACGTGGCCCCCGGTGCCGGCCAGTTTCTCGATCGCCTCGAGGCCGCACTCGACGGACGCGGGTTCTCGGGTGACCTCTACGTGATGCAGTCGAATGGTGGCCTGCTCTCGACGGCTTTGAGCCGCCAGTTTCCCGTAAACATGATCGAGTCCGGGCCTGCAGCCGGCGTGCTGCTGGCCGCCGATATCGGCCGTCGGGAAGGGATCGATCGGGTCCTGAGCTTCGACATGGGTGGCACCACGGCCAAGCTTGGTGCTGTTGAGGACGGTGAGCCGGCCATTGGAACGACCTTTGAGGTCGACGCGGTGAATCAGCGGCCGGGAAGTGGGCTTCCGTTGAACATCGCGGCGGTTGAACTGGTCGAGATCGGCGCCGGAGGTGGCAGTATCGCCAGCGTTGATCTTGGTCTGATCCGCGTCGGGCCGGAGAGCGCAGGGGCCGAACCCGGCCCGGTCTGCTACGGCCGAGGTGGGCAGCAGGTCACGATCTCCGATGCCAACTTGGTTCTCGGCTATCTCGACCCTGATCGTTTCGCTGGAGGTCGAATGAGCCTCGACGTCGACGCTGCTCGAGCCGCCGTCCAGTCCCAGATCGCCGAGCCTCTTGGCCTCACTGTGCTCGAGGCCGCGTGGGGTGTTCACACTGTTGCCAATGCCACCATGGAGCGGGCCATGCGCTCGATGTCGATCGACCGAGGACGCGATCCTCGTGATTATGCTCTTGTCGCTTTTGGGGGCGCTGGCCCCATTCATGCCTGTCGTCTCGCTCGGGCACTCGGGGTGCGCCGCGTGATCGTTCCCAACGGGGCCGGGGTGGGATCGGCCCTCGGCATGCTCGAGGCAGAGCCACAGGTGATGGTGTCGCTGACCAACCCGATGCTGCTGACGCCCGAAGCCACGACTGATGCATCCGTCGCTGAGTGCTTTGAGCGGCTGGAACGCAACGCTTCGGAGGCTTCTGGCGCGTCGGAGAGCAGCGAGATGCGGCGCCATGCCTACCTTCGCTACGCCGGCCAGGGTTATGAGCTGAGAGTCGAGCTTCCCGAAGGCCCGATCGGATCGGGGTACACCGCAGCGGTCACCTCCCGTTTCCATCGGGTCTACGAGGACGAGTACGGCTATTCGGAACCGGAGTCGACGGTGGAGGCCATCGACTGGTCCCTCATGGTCACACTGGCCGGGGCGACCGAGCGCCCGAAAGCGGTCGTTGATCTCGACGCGGGGATGCAACAACCGGCTCGAGGTTCCGCTTCCCAGGCCAGCGTTCCCGTTCCGGCGGCAGTACGCAAAGCCTCGTTCCCTGATGGCACCGGCAGTTCTGCATCTGTCGTCGACTGTCCGTTCTACGAACGGTCTGGGCTGGACGCTGGTTCGACCGTTGTAGGTCCGGCCGTGATCGCCGACCCTGAGGCGACCATCCTCATTCCTCCCGGCGATCAGGCCTGCCTCGACGAGGCCGGCCACATCACTATTGAAATCCAGGCGGTCGGGATCCAGCCCGTCGAGATCGAAGCCGTCGAGATCGAAGCCGTCGAGATCGAGAGTGCGGCCGAGCGAGGTGGTAGTACGTGAGTGCGGAGATCGATCCCATTACCCTCAGCGTCCTTTGGAATTCGCTCATTGCGGTGGCGGAGGACATGGGGCGAACCCTCCGACGCACTGCTTACTCCGCCGCCGTGCGTGAGGGTGACGATTTTTCAACCGGTCTGTTCGATGCTCAGGGCCGGCTCATCGCCCAGGGCAACTTTTCGCCCGGTCACTTGGGTGCCATGCCGTACGTGGTTCAGCATGTGCTCGATCATTTCCCGGTCGAATCGTTGGGACCGGGCGACGCCATCCTGTTGAATGATTCGCGACTCGGTTCTGGTCACTACCCCGATTGCTTCCTGACTTCGCCTCTGTTTGCCAACGGCGAGCTCATCGGGTTTGCCGTGAACTGTGCTCACCACGTCGACATGGGTGGAGCTGTGGCTGGTTCGCAGATCGTTGACGTGAGTGAGTCATTTCAAGAGGGCCTGCGCATACTCCCGGTGCAGATTGCTGATGGAGAAGGGCTTCGAGAGGATGTGCTTCGCCTGATCTTGGGCAACGTCCGGCTACCGGAGGTGGTCCGGGGCGACCTGATGGCTCAGCGCAACACCAACACGGTGGCGGCGAGACGCTTGGCCGCACTCTTCGAAAAGTACGGCCGGACGACGATAGAAGCCGGGGTGGAGGCAATCCTCGAGCGCTCCGAGGCCCGGATGCGGGAGCTGATCTCCGACTTGCCTGACGGCTGTTACAAGTACGAGGATGCGCTTGACGAGGGTCCGAACGGCGAACCGATCCGATTCCGAGTCGCGGTCACTATCGCTGGTGACGAGATCGAACTCGACTGGTCTGAGTCCGACGATCAGGTGGCGGCCGGAATCAACTCCTACATCAACTACACCCGGGCTTACTCAACATTCGCCGTCAAAGTCTTCACCGACCCTCATCTGCCGCACAACCACGGCGCCAATCGCCCGATCAAGGTCGTGGCTCGCGAGGGTTCGTTCTTCAATCCGACCTTTCCCGCACCCAGCAGTGGCCGGGCGGCAATTCAGATCAGGCTCTTCGAGGTTGTCCGGGGGGCCCTAGCTGATCTGGTGCCGGACCGAGCCATGGCATCGTTCTCACATTGGAGCAACCCAGTCATCGGCGGGCAGGATGCTGCCGGTCAACAGTTCATCTTTTACGACCTCATCTATGGCGGGTACGGCGGGCAAGCATCGAAGGACGGCGAGGAAGCGCTCACGCCCGTGTTCAACGCCGCCAACATTCCCGTCGAGGTGCACGAGCACCAGAGCCCCATCCGAGTTTTGCGGATGGGACTCATCGCCGACTCCGGTGGCGCCGGACGTCAACGAGGTGGCTGCGGCCTGCGGAAAGATGTCGAGTTACTTGCTCCAACCGGTCGTGTGTCGTTGTCGGGAGACCGTCATCGGTTTGCGCCACCCGGGGCC
This sequence comes from Acidimicrobiales bacterium, assembly GCA_047638695.1. GTDB lineage: Bacteria > Actinomycetota > Acidimicrobiia > Acidimicrobiales > SZUA-35 > JAHECQ01. The sequence continues at coordinate 40,486 of JBLINY010000005.1, forward strand.
AAGGGCGGTCGGCCAGGCCAGGTTGGGCGCACGATTCTCAACCCCGATGGGGAGGCTCGAGTGCTGGGTTCGAAGGCGATGGTCGAGATGTCTGAGGGAGACGTCCTCAGCATTCAGCTTTCGGGAGCCGGTGGCTTTGGACCGCCCGGGGAACGCGACCCAGCAGCGGTACGGAGCGACGTTGCTGACGGCTACATCTCGGCCGAAGCGGCCGAACGCGATTACGAAGTCCCATGAAAGCAAACAGCAGGAGCAGATCGATCTAGTCGCTGACGCAAGACCTTGCGACAGCCGGCCGAGTTCGGACCCTTCGGAGACCCGCTCGGTTAGGTTGCAGATATGAGTGCGATCATCGAGATGGAGGGCCTGCGCAAGATCTACTCCCGTCGCGGAGGCGAAGATGTTGTCGCTGTCGAGGGGCTTAATCTCAGCCTGGGAGTGCCGGGCACGGTGCATGGATTCTTGGGACCCAACGGGTCGGGAAAGACCACCACCATTCGTTGCACCTTGGCACTGATTAGTCCGTCGGGCGGCGAGGTCCGTGTTTTCGGACTCGATGCTCGGACTGGTCTGCACAAGGTGATTAACCGCATCGGTGCCATCGTCGAAAACCCAAAGATGTTCCCGAACTTCTCGGGCCGAAGGAACCTGGCGCTCTTGGCCGATCTGGCGGGACTGCCCAAGTCCGAGGTGGATCGGGTGCTCGAGGTGGTTGGTCTCAGTGACCGCGACGGCGACACTTTTGCCTCGTACTCGTTGGGCATGAAACAGCGGCTGGCTATCGGGGCCGCGCTGCTCAAGAACCCCGATCTGTTGATTTTGGACGAACCAGCAAACGGCCTCGACCCCGCGGGTATCGCCGAGATGCGTGTACTCATCCGCCAAATTGCCGAAAGCGGCAAGGCGGTCATCGTGTCGAGCCATCAACTGGCCGAGATCGAGCAAGTCTGCGACGACGTGACGATCATCAACCACGGTCGCTTGGTAGAGACCGGAACGCTCGACTACATACGCAGCTTTGCCGGCGCTGACAAAGTGGTGGTGACTATCGACGAGCGCGACGAGGCCCTAGCGGCCCTGAACGCCGGTGGCATTCCGGCCCGGCCCCGGCCTGACGCCAGCGAAATTGTGGTCGACATATCGCCCGATCGCACGGCTGAGGTCACCAAGACTCTGGCCGACCAGGGCCGCTACCTGCGCGGTCTTCGGTCCGAGTCGGCCACGCTGGAACAGGCGTTTCTCAACCTCACCAACGAGTCGGCTCCTCCACCTTCGGGTCCACCCATTGGTGCCGCCCCACCCCCAGGCCCACCGACGGCCGTAGCTGCGACGGAGGTGAACCAGTGAGCCGCCTGCTGACAGCCGAATGGAAGCGACTGTGGGCCCGCCGCATGACGCGTTTCTTCCCTGCAGCGATCGTGGTGCTGCTGATCGGCGGCATCGTGATCGCCTACTTCGTCATCGAGAACGACGAACAAAACGTGCCTAACTTTGTCGCCGACATCGCAGGTGGAATCGAAGCGCCCGACGTCTTGGGTCCCTTGTCTGCGCTGCTACCGATCATGGCCTACGTCATCGGAGCGTCCTCCATCGGCGCTGATTCCAAGACGGGCATGTTGGAACAGTTGCTGACTTGGGAACCGCGACGACTCCGCCTACTTGCAGCTCGGGTGATCGCAGGCGGCCTGGGCGTGGCGGTGATAGCCGCAGTCTTGGCAGCTCTGATGGTGGCGCTGCTCTACGGGCTGGCGGCAACCGCAGGCACCACCAACGGCACTAGCGGAGAGTTCTGGACGAATACGGCAATGGCGGTGCTGCGCACCGGCGTTGCGTCCGGGTTGTTTGCCATATTCGGGATCGCCATAACCCTGTTGGTCGATAGCTCGGTGGGTTCGATTGTCGGCTTCCTGATCTATTCGTTCATTATCGAGAACGTGATCGGAGCCTTCTTGCCCAAAGTTGCGGTCTACACGCTTATTACCAATGCCGATGCCTTCGGAGGCGGCAGGCCGGTGCAGCGAGTCGATGGCAGTGTCTTCAGCGACAACTTCGACTTGATTGATGCGCACAGCTATCTCACGGCTGGGCTGATACTGCTTGTCGCCGTCGCGGTCGGCGTGATGGTTGCCGGCGGCGTCTTCCGCGTGCGAGACATCGACTGAGCCCGCCTGTCCCATACGATCGGGACATGACCCCTTCTCTTCATGTCGACATTGCGCACCTCGATTGGATCGTTGGTTCGTGGGCGGGTGGGGGATCGGGTCGGTATCCCACCATCGAGTCATTCGACTATGTGGAGCAGGTCGAGTTCGGCCACGTGGGCAAGCCGTTTCTTTCGTACGTGCAGCGCACGAAACATGCCGAGACCGGTCTGCCCCTGCATGCTGAAGCGGGCTATATCCGGCCCGTGGGGAGAGACCGGGCCGAACTGGTCGTCTCCCAGCCCAGCGGCATCAGCGAGGTTCACGAGGGCGTCATAGACGGGCAGACGATCAGCTTCCGTTCGGTCTCGGTCGTCACCACAGCAACGGCGAAGGACGTAACCGAGGTCCACCGCACGATCACCGTCGACGGTGACACGTTGAGCTACACGGTCGCTATGGGGGCGGTGGGCCTCGAACGGCAACACCACCTGGCAGCGACGCTGCAGCGAGGCTGACCTGAAGGTTGGGACCTCGCTCGAGATCGAGAGCCCGCAGAACGCGGCGCCTAGTCTTCGATGGTGAACGAAGGCGAGCGTCCCGCGCTGCGACGATTGATCGTGGCAGCGGCAGTCGTCATGTTCGGCGTATGGGCCGGATTCTTGGCGCTGGCCGAACCGAAGTTGCCCGACTTCGAGGCGTCGGGTGAACCCCAAGAGCTGCCTACCGAAGGCTCGTTTCCATCCATCTCCACCATTGAGTTTGGGCAGATCCTGGTTGGCGCGCGGGGGCAGCCAGTCGTCGTGAACGTCTGGGCATCGTGGTGCGCGCCCTGTCGTACGGAGATGCCGCTCTTGCAGGATGCGGCGATCGCCTTCGCTGGGGAGGCAGTCATTTTCGGTGTCGCTTCGAACGACGACCCGGGCGAGTCCATGAGGTTCCTCGAAGAGCTCGGCGCTACCTATCCGAACGTGTTCGATGCCACCGGCGAGATCCGGGTTGCATTGGGACTCACCGCCTATCCAACGACCTACGTATTCGGTGCCGATGGAACCCTTCGAGCGCGCGTGAACGGTGGGATCTCCGAACAGCGCCTGGCAGGGCTCATCGAGGATGCGCTCGAATGATCGATTACGGCCTGCTGGTCAGCATGATCATCGGATTCGGCATTCCATCGCTTCTTGGATCGTGGTGGCCGGTGTCGGGCAGGGACGGACCAGTCGGGTTTTTCGATGTCGCCGTGATGCCGGCGTTCGCCGGTGTCGCCGTCGGGCGGCTCGCGACGCTTGCCTTGGACGACCCGAGCTCGATCGGGAGCATCTCGGACCTACTGATTATCCGCAGCGGGGTCGAGTTCTGGCCGGGCGTCGCAGCAGGAATCGTCGCAGTACTAGTCGGCGCGCACCGAGGTCTGGTCGAGCCGCACAAGCGGCTGGCGGAGCTGACCCCCCTAGCGATGATCGGCTACGCCGGCTTCGAAGCGGCCTGCATATTTCGCGATGGTTGTTTCGGACCTGAGAGCGCCATCGGTCTTCGTCCGCCTGGTGTGGCCACGACAATGCTGCCGGTGGGCTGGCTCATGGCCGCCGCCATCGGTGTCGCCACCCTTGGCGTGAACGCACTCGTGCGTGGCGACCGCCCACCGTTGGTTGCCGCCGTCGCCTCTGTCATGGCCGTTGCGTCGGTTCGCAGTGTCGGTTCTATTTGGCTACCTCATGTGGGCGACGGGCTAACCCGGCAACATCTCAGTTCCATCGCAGTCGCTCTGGCGTCGCTTGCCGTTGCCTGCATCGTGTTAGCCAGGCGGCGGATGGCCGGTCCCTGATCTCACCCGGGTGAATGACGGTGGGGGTGACGCTGTCAATCGGTGCTGAACGGCGGGTACTCGTCGGTGAGCAGAAGGGCGTAGGCGCTGAAGCGGTTCGAGACCCGAAATGACTTGATGACCCATCGCCGAAGGCCAACCGGCCACGTTCCGGTGAAGAGCACGGCGAAGAACGAGAGCAAATAGGCCAGGATCCCAACGATGCCGATGGCGACGGCGAAGAGGAGAGCCGGAATCATCCAGAGGACTCGAAGCCCGACGGTGAGTCGGTCGCGGTCCTCGAGCACAGGAGCATATGAAGCGCTCGTGGGTGTGTTGTCCGGGTCGACGGCTGCGGTGGTGAACTCGAACGACGGGTACGCCTCATGGAGAAATCCCGCGTAGGCCTCGACCCGTAGGCCGTAACGCAGGATCATGACCTGGAGGTCGGCGAGGCCCGATGGGAGGCTGCCGGTGAACAGGATCGCGAACCATGAGATCACCGCGACCACCCCTGCGAGCGACTCGAGGGCGTTGAGCAGAATAAGGTGTGGGATCGCCAGGAACCACTGGACTAGGGGTCGCCAGTTGGCGATCCTTTCCGGTGTCTCGGCGTCGAAGGTCGCTTGATAGGTCATCGAGATAGTTCGCGTTTCTTGTCCATAATTCCCCTTGTTGTTGCGGCGAACCGATCGCCGATCTCTGGCCGCCGATCAACCCCCGCCGAGGTCGACGCTGTAGCTCTCGTAGACCAGGTCGGCTCCAGCCTGACGGTGCCGAGCCACGGCCATCAGAGTCTCCAGTACGTGCGTGCGGACGTGATCGGAGTTGCCTTGCTCTTTTGCCACAGCAATCGTGGCCGCGACTTGTCGCTGCAGCACAGGATGTTCGTCCCGAACCTGCACAACTGTTCGGGCCAACCGTGGTGAGGCATTTTCGACCTCGACCAATAAGCCGTGGTCGGCTTCAACCTCTTCAACGTGCTGATCGAGGGCAATTCGTAAGCCCTCGAGGGCTTGGAGCAACTCTGCCTGCCAACCGGGCTCCTTGATTGGTCCCGCTGCGGCCACTTCGACTTGGGAAACAGCTGACTTCAGCTCTACCCGTAGGGCTTTCGCCGCTCGCAACGCTGATGAGGTCTCTTGTTCGGTTTCTGTCATCGATCCTCCGATCTCGCGTCAGCGTGGTCGGTGGGCAAAGGAAGCGGTAGGGACCAAGGTCACCAGTGTCCTTTCACCTGACTGTTGGTCGTGCTTCCCGACCTCACCTCACCTCACCTCACCTCACCTCACCTCAGCTCAGTGCAGGGCGCCGGCATCTCGGTAGCCGGCGATTTCGGAACTGGTCAAGCACAGAAGATCCCGTAGGACGTGTTCGGTGTGCTCACCCAGACAAGGTGCGGCTGACCGTTGGATCGAAGGAGTCTCCGACAGGATCGAGCCAGTTCCGTCGTACAAGACTGGGCCAACCTCGCCATGATCCAACACTGAGTAGTACCCCCGGTGTTGCAGCTGCGGGTCGTCGAGCAGGTCTGTCGACCATGCGACGACTGCGGCGGGGACTCCGCTGGTGGCGAGGCGTTCTGCCAGCGCGAATGGCTCCCTGGAAGTCGACCAATGGCGGAGAGCGTCTTCAATTTCCTTCTTCTGCTCCGCTCTGGCTGAGACTTGGTCCCAGGCTGTGTCGTCCCACTGGCTGAGAAGTGGTGCGACGGCGGAAACGAGTGCCCGCCACTGCTGCGGGGTCTCACAGGTCACTGTGACAAAGCGGTCGTGAGCGGCTGTTGGCAGCAAGGTATGAGGACACGCGTGCGCTCGGACATCGCCTTGGGGCTCGGTGTCTCGACCGTTGATCTGGTAGTCGAGCAGCAGCGGTTCGGCGAAGTGCATCGCCGCTTCCACTTGGGACAGATCGATGTACTGGCCAGTCCCCGTACGACGCCGGTGCAGCAGCGCCGCTGCCAGGGCCGAGATTCCGAAGCGGGGCGCGCAGAAGTCTGTGTAGGCACCCCAAGGCCCGGCGGGAGGACGATCGGGCCAACCGGTGGCCGTATAGAGCGGGGTGACCGCAACCCCTTGGCTCCCGAACCCGCCGTACCGTTGCTCGGGGCCGTCTTGGCCGCGGAGGCAGGTCGAGAGCATCACCAGGTCCGGGTGGTCTTGGCTGACCGTGTCGTAGTCGAGCCCAAACTTCGCCATGTTCCCGGGAGTGAAAGATTCGACTACGACATCGGACCAGTCGATCAGACGTCGAGCCAGCTCGCGGCCGGCGTCGTTGGAGAGATCGCAGGCTAAGCCGACCTTGGAAGTGTTCACGAAGGCAAAGAACTGCGACCGATTCAGGCCGGGAGTGCCATCGGCGAAGGGGCCGATCTGGCGCAACATGTCCGGCTTCGCTTCCGATTCGAGGTGAACCGTGGTTGCACCCTGATCAGCCAACGCCCGAGCAATAAGAGGCCCGACGCCGACCCAGGCGAAGTCGGCAACCTTCAGACCATCGAAAACGCCATCGCTTTGACTCGCATCCGGGAGAACCGAACCCGGCTGTCGAGGTGGCCACGGACGTTCCCGGAGATCCCCATCGGCATCCAGCCTCGGTGCAGGCCCAAGCTCAGTCAGCGGTGTAGCGGACATTTTGGCGAAGGCGCCGGCACGGCGAATGCCGTCGACGTCGTGGAAGTACTTGCGATACTCGAGCTGGCGGTCGTCGAGCACGTCCCGCGCTGTGTAGATCGGAGCGCACAATGTGCGCGCCTGCAGGCCGTGGTCGAAGACCTCCCGCTTCGATCGTGTTGCAACAAAGCGGGCGATCGTGTCGAACATTCGTTGGATGGCCTCGACCGAGGTCGTCCCGTCCGCAAGCTCGCGTTTCCAGTGGCGCCACTCATGGTCAACCTGGTCGGACGGGACCATGTCTTCGCGTTCGGCCCAGGCCATCAGCTCATGGCTTGTTCGTTCTCCCATCTCGGGCAGCAGGAAACTGATTTGGGCCCAGCCGTCCGCCACAACAGCTTCACCGGCAGTCCCGGCCAGTACTCGCGGGGCTCGGATCTCGTGTCACACGTACCGGGCAGATTCTCGCCGAAGACGGTTGCCCACGGCGACGCGTGCATCGTCGCCAACACGGTCGCCGCCTGTGCGGACGTGTCGATGGATTGGCCCCGTCCAGTGACATCGCGCGCAAACAGCGCGATGCAGATGTCGGCCGCTGCTTGGCCACCGCCGTGACACGAGGCCTGGGGGTAGCCGACAGAGAGATGGGGCATGTCAGGATCGCCCTGCAATGACAGCAACCCGGCGGCGGCCTCAATGCTGAGTTCGTCGGCGGCCCAATTCGCCTTGGGGCCATCCAGCCCGTACGGCGTCACCGATGCCCATATCAGTCCGACAGACACGTCGGGCGTAATACCCTAGCCGTCGACGGCATCACCGTTGTCGATTAGAACGTCTGCACCGGCAATGAGCGCGGCGAGGGCCGCCCGATCATCGGCATCGTCCCGGTCTATGACCACCGACTTCTTGCCTCTGCCAACGGCCATCCAGGTCAGCGATGTTTCGGGGCCGTCGTGTCGATCGTTTATGAACGGACCAAGCCGACGCGCCGGCGCCCCACCCGGTGGCTCGATCTTGACGACGTCGGCCCCGAGCTCGGCAAGGATCCGGCCCGCGAGGTCCCCCCATCGCGCTGTGAGGTCTACAACTCGGGTTCCGAACAGCGCTGACAACTCGTGCTGCCGATTACTCGTCGCTCGTACGAGTAGAGAACAGCTCGGCTTTGGCCGCGGCCAATTCGGCGACGGTCCAGCGATCCTTACTCTTGCGAATGCGGTTTTCGCGCTTCCAGCCCTGCATCAACTGGACCTGATCTCCACCGCACACAAACGTCTCGCCCGTGATGTCGGCGGCGTCATCAGTGCACAGATAGGCGACCCAAGGTGAGACATTGTCGGGGTCGTTCACATCGAAGTCGCCCTCATTGGCCGTCAACTGATCAGCTCCGAACGTGTTCACGGTCATACGGGTCCGAGCTCGGGGATTGATGGTGTTGACCCGTACCCCATACCGCTTGAGCTCGCGGGCCACGGTGATACCCAACCCAGCGATCCCGGCCTTGGCTGCCGCATAGTTGGGCTGGCCAGGATTGCCGAAGAGGCCGGCCTCCGAGGCGGTGTACACGATGCTTGCCGTGACCGGTTCCCCGTTCAGCTTCGATTGTTCCCGCCAGTATGCGGCCGCCCATCGTGTCGGGACGAAGTGACCTTTCAAGTGCACCCGGACAACGCTGTCCCACTCCGCCTCGCTCATGTTGAAGACGATGCGGTCCCGCACGAAGCCGGCGTTGCACACCAAAAAATCGAGACGACCATAGGTTTCCACCGCTTGGTTGATCATGTTCTGGGCGCCCTCCCAGTCGGCGACATCGTCGAAGTTCGCAACCGCGTTTGCGCCCATCCCCACGATGTCTGCGGCCGTCTCGCTCGCCGCCCGATCATCAGATCCGGCGCCGTCCCATTCGCCGCCGAGATCGTTGACCACGACTGACGCGCCCTCGCTCGCCATCAACAACGCATGGCTACGGCCGAGCCCTCGGCCAGCTCCCGTGATGATCCCAACCTTGCCATCAAGCATGCCCATGTCCGGCTCCTGTTCGCCTAGATGTGCCCTTATCTTGGATCATCGGAGTGGACGAGGCCAACGAAGGCAGTGCCCACTTCGCCGATGCCGTCTCGATCAGCTCCGGTGCCTTGTTTCGGCGACATCGTCGGCGAGAAGCACGCCTTGCTCGTGTAGTGCGTCGACTTCTGTTCCGCTGACCCCGAGCCAGTCGTGGAGCGCGTCGTAGTTGTGTTCGCCCCGGTGTGCCGCCACGCCACGCACGCCGGCTTCTGCACTAGAGAATCGATACGGGGTGTTCGTGACTTGGCGATGCCCGCCTTCGCGGTCGTCGACCTCGGTCAGAACCTGGCGGGCCTCGACCGAGGCCTGCTTGTCGAGTACCTCGCGATGGGTGAAGACATTGCCCCAGGCCAGATTGACCTCGTTCAGTTTGGCGATCAGTGACGGACGGTCCGGGAAAGAGAGCAGGTAGCCCTCGATCGCCTCGCGACGCATCCGGATCTTCGTGGCTAGATCGGTGCCTTCAGGTGTGGGGTCGGCCAGGCCGGCCTTGGTATTGAGGACACGCCAGTACCATTTTTCATCGCCGGCCAAGATGATCGGTCCGCCCGTGGCGTTGAATACGACACCACCAGCCTTCGGGATACCGACCTCGTCGATCGCTGCGTGTAGATAGTCATCGGTGAACAGCAGCGCGTTGATCATCGCCATGTCGATGTGCTGACCATCACCCGTGCGTTCGGCATGGTGCAGCGCAGAGAGAATGCCGATGAGACCGTGCATGCCGGTAGAGGTGTCGGCGACGGATAGGGCTACATCCACCGGTCTCTCGGCCCCGGAAACGTACTGTTGACGTTCCAGTAGGCCCATCTCAGCATGGATGATCGGCGCATAGCTGGCCCGTTCCCGTTCTGGACCTTCCTGGCCGAATCCAGAGATCGACAGCATTACGAGTTTCGGATTCACCGCTTTCAGGTCGTCCCAGCCGACGTTGAAGCCAGCCATCACTCCCGGTCGGAAGTTCTCGGCAACGACGTCGGCCTCAGCCGCCAGTCGCCTCACCAACGCCTGGCCATCAGGCTGCGTGAGATCGACGCAAATCGACCGCTTGCCCACATTCTGCTGGGTGTAATACCCCGAGATCCCCCCGATTCGGCGCCCGATGGTGCGTGTCATGTCGCCCTCAGGGGGTTCAACCTTCAGCACGTCGGCGCCAAGATCGGCCATGATGCGAGTTGCGAAGGGACCGGCGAGCACGCGGGTGAAATCGAGGACCTTGACGCCGTCGAGCGGAAATGTCATCGCCTCAGACCTCTTCGCTCTGAGGCGGAGTGGGCCAACCGGGGACCCCGTCATCAAGTTGGACTCCACAGGAGTTCAACACACCGCTGACGACCCGGTAGCAGCCAGCAGCCATGACCAGATGCAGCATGTCAGCATCGCTGAAGATTGCCGCCGCTGCGTTCCACGTCTCGTCGCCGACGCAGTCGTCGGCGTAAAGCTCGTCAACAACTTGCAGTACGACTCGTTCCTCGTCGGTCCACGAATGCTGGATCAGTGGGCGGGTGACGGCGTAGATCTCGGCCTCTGTCAGGCCTGCGTCGCGCCCAAACAGCGTGTGTTGGCCGAACTCGTAGACAGCCTGGCAGTTCCAACCCATCCGCAGAACGGCTAGCTCGACGTTGCGTCGAGACAAGCCGCCTTCGAAGAGCACCGCCTGGGCAAACGGGCCGAAGGCGCGGTTGAGCGGCTTATTGCGGGCCAGTGTGGCCGACACGTTCACCGCGTTCACCGGCGAGTCCTGTTGACGCTCCCGAATCTTTTCTGCCAGGTCTTCTCGAGGCTGGATACGCGGTGCCTTGGGTCGGGCGAAATGCATGGGGATCTCCGAACGGGTCTCTGTGCTGGTGGGCGGTGGTCGACTCCTGTACTAGCTCCCATTGGGCTTGAGCACCTCTCCGTCTACGAAGTTTCGCCTTCATGGAAAGGACTCACCCTTCGCCCCGGTTAATCCCAATGCAGTCCACCGTCCACATTCCAGGACTGGCCAGTCACATTGCGCGCCGCTTCGGATGCCAGATAGACGGCCAGCGAAGCAATGTCCTCTGGATCATTGGCACGCCGCAACGGTATTGACCGCACGGCTCGAGCCTCGGCGTCCTCCCTGCTGCCTCCAAGTCGGTCGACGAGCTCGTCGATCACTTGATCGAACAGAGCCGTCCGGGTGACTCCGGGGCAGATTGCGTTCACGTTGATCCCAAAGCGGGCGAGCTGCTGGGCACTGATCCGGGTCATGGCGATCACCGACCCCTTGGTTCCGGCATATGCCACATTCGATGTGCCTCGGTACCCCTTACCGGCGATGGAGGCAATGTTGATGATGCGTCCGCCGGTCCCGGCGTCTCGCATAGCGGTCGCCGCCGCCTGCATCAGAAAGAACAGGCCCCGGTTGTTCACGGAGTTGATGTGATCCCAATCGTTCTCCGTCACGTCGAAGAATCCGAGGCTTTTGGTCACCCCGGCATTGTTCACCAGCACGTCGAGGCGACCGTGGGTGGCGACGACCTGTTCGATCAGACCGGCGGTTTCGCTGACACGAGCCACGTCGCCAACCGTGAACGATGCCTGCGGACCAAGGCGTTCCATGGCCGCCCGGCCGCCGGGCTCGTCGATGTCGGTGCCAACAACCGTGGCTCCTGCCTCGGAAAAGGCTTCGGCAATGGAGGTGCCCATGCCCGCCGCGATTCCGGTGATGAGTGCGATTTGTCCGTCGAGTTCTCCCATCGCCGAACCCTAGATGGTCCTAGATGCCGGCATCGGCTGAGGTGACTGAAGCTGGCTTCGGCAATGATGAGCGCTGTGCAAGGAATCTTTGAAGGTCTGCGAGTGCTCGACTTCACCCAGGTACTGGCGGGCCCGACCGCAACTCGCTTGATGGTCGAAATGGGAGCCGAGGTCATCAAGGTTGAGATGACCCCGGCAGGCGATATGGGGCGGAGCCTGCCCCAGGTCCGTGACGGACGCTCCGGCTATCACGTGCAGCAAAACCGTGGAAAGCGGTCGATCTGTGTCGACCTGAAAGACCCTCGAGGGCAGCAGCTGGTACTGGACCTGTTGCCGCAGGTCGATGTGATGATCCAGAACTTCGCCAACGGTGTGATCGAGCGTCTCGGATTTGGCTACGACGTTGTGTCGGTTATCAACCCTCGCCTCATCGTTTGCAACATGAGTGCCTTTGGTCGCACGGGACCCCTCAAGGATCATCCAGGCTACGACCCCATCGCTCAGGCCTATGGCGGGATACTTCACATGCTCGGATACGAGGATCGGCCGCCCGTGCTAGCCGGAATCTCTCCGGGTGACGTGCTCACGGGGGTCCATTCTTTTGGTGGCGTTGCGGCCGCGTTGTATCATCGGGAGCGCACCGGTCGAGGCCAAGAGGTCAGCGTTTCGCTACTCGACGCCTACGTCACAACTCACGAGGTCAACTGGCAGTCGTGGTCGGTCTCCAACGGTGTCGAACCCATCCGGCGGGGCAACGTTCATCCAGTGGTCGGCGGTGTAGGGGTCTTCGCTGTTGGTGACGGCGGGTATGTGGTGTTGGCCGCGGTGAACGATCAACAGTGGCGATCGACCTGTGAGGTCATGGGTCGGCCCGAGCTGGCGGCCGACGTCAGGTTCGAGACCAGCGCAGGGCGTTGTGAAAACCGTGACGCCATCAATCAGGAGGTCTCGCAATGGCTTTCCGCCCAACCCGATCGGGACGCAGTGATCGCCAAACTCGAGGCCCGGCGGGTTCCGACTGCCCCCGTGCTCACCTTGGCTGAGGCCGCTACTCATCCGCACTTGGTTGAGTCAGGGGCCATCCGCTGGGTCGACGACGATGTGCTTGGGCCGGTTCTCGTGCCCGGGATGCCCATCAAGTTCTCGGAATCCCCCGAAATGCTGTCCCTGGCCGCCCAACAGCTTGGCCAGGACAACGAGTACGTGACCTGCGACATTGGTGGTCGATCGCCGGCCCAGTATCAATCACTCATCGAAGCCGGTGTCCTCGTGCACGACCAGGCAACCTGAGCCCGGGGCCAATCTCGCGGCCGATAGATGTCTATTCGGCCAGCGAGACCGTGATCGTTGTGCCCTTACCCGGAGACGAGTCGATGGAGAAGTCGGCGTTGATCTCTGCGCTGCGTTCCTGCATGATCGATAGCCCGTAATGGTCCGACGTCACCATGGTTGGGTCGAAGCCGGTGCCGTTGTCATGAATTGAAAGCGTGACTGCCGGTTCAGCAACCAGCCGGACGTCGACCACGGAGGCATCGGAATGGCGGCCCACATTGTTCAACGCCTCCCGAGCGATACGGCAGAGGGTGAGCGAATGCTCGACCGTAATGAACGTGGGTTGAAGAAGTGCTCGAATAGTGAGATCGCTCAGCGCGCTGCACCTGGCGACGATCGGAGTGAGTCTTTCCGCTAAGTCAACGATGGACTCGGTTGGCAGCTGGACGTGCTGCATCAGACTTCGTGTCTCTTCTCGCGCTATAGAAGCGAGGCCGTCGATCTTCTCGATCAGCGCTCGGTCCCGTGAGGTGAGATCCGCACTTCCTAGCGCCATCTCGGTGAGAAGGGCGAGGCTCCAAAGCGTGTTGCTCACCGTGTCGTGGAGATCGCGCCCGAGTTGTCTGCGCTCTCGTGAAGTCGATTGCCGGTAAGCCGCGGCCGCGCTCTGCTGGGCCACCACAGCGGCGGCCGAGCGCACACTTGTAATCGCAAGCTCAAGGCACGCGTCGAGGTCGCGAGTTGCGGCGGTATCGATACCACCCTCCGGCGGTAGCACACCTGATGTGGACAAGTCATCGATGATGTTTCTGAGATCGATGACGGCTGGCACAGCTGCGCTTCCGTGCGGCGACGAGTCTGCGAGGTTCAAATCTTCGGTGGCTGTCAATCTCGGCCCCCCTGGCCGTGCTTCTGTTTGTATCGGTCCAGAGAACCGCCGCCCGCGAGTTGATTGCACTTACTGCAACAGGATGCTAGCTGAATCACCATCATGCATCAGTGATGCAGGGACCTAGGTGACGCAGAAGTGCCTAGGGTGCGGTAGCAGTTGGGGTGCTGCTCTTCCCATCTCACGTGGCTCTAACTGGGAGTGTCGGGGAAAGACTCTCGACCACTTGCTACTAACCGGATGGCATCGCGTAGTTCGTCGAGCGAGGTTCCCTTGGCGACGAAACCGCTACATCCAGCCTTGCGAGCCGCATCATGACCCGCTCGTTCAGCGCCGCTCATCAGCAGAACGCGAGTGCGACTCGTTTCGGCTGCAGTTTTGGCGGCCTCGGTGCCGCGCCGAGTGCCCAAGCGAAAGTCGACCAACAGGACGTCGATCTCAAGTTCGTCAAGGCGACCCTCGAGTGGTTCCAAGCCGGTTGCCGTCTCGACGACCTCTATGTCCAGGGTTGCTGATAACCCAAGCGACAAGCTGTCCAGGAGCATGGCGTGATCATCGACGATGGCGACTCGGATGGGAATCATGGTGACCTTCGTCTTGCGGCGACAACAAACGAGAGTACCTGAGGCTCTCATGTCACGTAGGGCACCAAACTCGAACCCTGGAAATTGGCGGTCCACCACCTGGCAACACCTTCAGCGCCTAACTCATCGACCTGTTGGTGCCGAGACTCGTCAAAATGGGCAGAGGCGACGCGACCGGACGGACTCGGAGGTCTGGCCGTGATCAGTCGTCACGCCTCTGACTCGGAGACCGCATGATCGGCTCGGTCGTTGATGCTCTTCTGCTGCTCGTCGGCCTGGCGATCCTGGGTGGTGCTTTGGCGCATGCTCTTCTGATCCCCGCAGCGGTGATCGATCTTCGGCGATCGAAGGCCCGCGACCGGCATCGGCTCTGGCGGCGAGTACTCGCCTCTCCGTCGGCGCCGAGGGTGTCGGTGTTGGTTCCCGTATTCAATGAGGAGGCGACGATTCTCGAGTCGCTACAAGGAATTCGCTCGTTGACGTACCAGAACCTTGAAATTGTCGTGGTCAACGACGGCTCCACAGATGCCACCGAGACGACGCTGATCGAAGGTCTGGACCTTGTCGAAGTCCGCTCAGAGTACGAAGAGCCATTCGAGACCGAGACCGTCGTCCGCTTGTATCGATCCCGAACCGATCAGCGGTTGGTCGTGGCCCAGAAGCTCAACGGCGGCAAGGCAGATGCCCTCAACGCCGCTCTCAATCTGGCTTCCGGTTCGCTGGTCTGTGCCATCGATGGAGAGACGACCGTCTCACCTGACGCCCTTCAGAAACTGGTCGTGTCCTTTGTCGACCGGTCCGATGTCGTCGCCGCAGGGGGGTCGCTTCGTCTTTCGAATAGTAGCCTCGAGCCGGGATTGACCGGTCTGCGTGCTGTTTTTCCGCGAAGCCTCTGGGCCGCGTGTCAGGCGGTCGAGTACGCCCGAGCCGGTCTGATCAGCATGCCGGCATGGAATCAACTCGGTGGGAACCTGATCACCACGGGCGCGTTCGGCGTCTTCCGGCGATCCCGGATTATCGAGGCGGGCGGGTATCTCGACGGTTCAATTGGGGAAGACGCCGAGTTGATCGTGAGGCTCCGGCGCCTTGGTTACGAGAACGGGCATTTGGCCCGAGTCGTCTTCATCGCCGACCCGGTCGCGTGGACAGATGCGCCCGAGCGATTGTCTGAGCTGCGGCGCCAGCGAAACCGTTGGTATCGGGGTTTGTTGGAGGTCCTGACGCGGCATCGGGGGATGATCTTTCGGCCAAGATATCGCTCAGCAGGCCTCCTCGCCCTGCCCTACTTGCTGCTGGTGGAGGCGTTGGCACCGATCATTGAGGCATTCGGGCTCGTCGTGCTGGCAACGGCGGTTTTCGCTGGTCTGGTGTCGGCGGAACAGCTTGCCTTCATGGCCGCGGTGTACAGCCTCGGTCTTCTCGTCTCGATAGCGGCACTGCTTCTGGACGACGTCGCCTTCGGTACCCCAAAGAGCCTTGCCGGCCGGCTCAGGATGGTGGTGGTTGCAACCATCGAACACCTGGTCTTTCGTCCGCTCACTGTTTGGTGGCGTCTCGATGGATTGCATGATTGGCTACGTGGTCGCGGCGACTGGGGAACACAGGTCCGCCGAGGTATGGGGCCGAAAACGGAGTTGCCCCCAGCACTGCCCAAGATTCGCGTCTAGCCAAATTGGTAGACCGGCCCGTCATTCGGTCCGAGCCGAGCATCGGTCCATCACAGTGAGTTGTCGAGTTGTCGCTGCAACGAATCTGCAGCGACGGAGGAGTGAGATGGACACGAACGCCACAGGAGAATCTGACATGTCGAAGGAGTCAAGGCGAGCCCTGCATGCGTACATCAGTCCCGACGCACACACGCTCTGGCATGACTTCGGTCGAGATCAGGGTGTGAGCGTCAGCGCGGTGCTGGAGGTGTTTGCCGCCGAACTGGCCCTTGATGGGCCTACATCGACGGAGCCGATGCATGATCGTCTTCAATCTGTCGTTGCCACGGCACGGGGACTGGACTACCGACGGCGACGGCTTGTCTGAGTCCCGGATGAGTGTGGCGGCAGGAATCCGGCGAATGTTTGTATCAAAACCTACGTAGTAAATGGTCATCTTCCTATCAAATTTGATAGGTAAGCGAAGACTGTAGCACCCCTATCAATTTAGATAGTCATGTCTACTAAGTGATGAAAGATGTGCGATGGCGCACGAATATCATCCTTGTGGAAGCATCACCGATACGCGTAATCCTTTGTGAGTCACGTCGGGTAATTGGGGAGGCGCTAGGTGAGCATCTGACAAGAACCGAAGGCCTCTACTGTCTCGGCATAGCCAAGAGCTACTTCGCTGCCCGCCGAGCCCTCGCCGGCGTATCGGCCGATGTGGTGCTGGTGGGGCTGAACTTTCATGAAGAGGAAGTTCGCTCACTTATCGGTGAATGTGCGCCTGGGCGGGTCGTCTTTCTGGCCAATCAAGTAACACAGTCGATGGTTGCTCTTCAGGCCGAATACCCAACATTTACCGTCGTGTCGGCGGCGGCATCACTGGCTGACCTCGTCGAAAATCTGCGCGGCGAGCCGGGAGTCGATCTTCTTGGCGATGCCGTGCCGACCGGGCACCTATCGCCCCGTGAGTCCCAGACGCTGAGTCTGCTGGTTCAGGGGATGAGCCCGACAGACATCTCTGAACATCTGTACGTCTCGATTCATACGGTCCGCTTTCATATCAGGGCACTACTGGCCAAGTTGGACGTGAGTAGTCAGGCCGCGGCGATCGTGGCCGGAATCGAGCAAGGACTCGTGTCGCCCCCGGCACTTACGTCCCACGTTCACGCCGGGGTCGCCTGAGGTAGGCCGAGATCGGTACCGCTGCTGCGATCTGCACCCGCTGCCGCGACCAGCACGACCGGTGGCCGTCTCGCGCCAACCCATCGCTATTTCACGAACAAGTCCCGAGGACGAACAACCTCCCAAAATTGGTAAGTGTCACCGACAGGGGTTGACCTGCGCAACTACGGTGCATTCCTTGACCACGAGTCAGCACGTTTCCCGGGTATCGCTCGTCGACGACCATCGCTTGTTTGCCGAGGCGCTAACTCTGGCCCTTGAACTTTCAAGTGATCTTCGAGTCACGAGCAACTCCATCGATGCTCCGACCGGCTTCGATGCCATCGTCCAAACCCAGCCGGATGTGGCAGTTGTCGACTACCGGCTCAAGGGGTCCGACACAGGAGTTGACCTCGCCCGGCGCATTCGGGCGGCCGAGGGCCGGGAATCGGCCTGGTTGGCGCGGCTGCCCATCGTCTTGTTGACCGGGTTCCCTACCCCCGGCGTTCTGCGAACAGCGGCCACGCTTGACGGCGTAAGCGTGCTGTCGAAGGACTCGCCGATTGTCGACATCGTGGCGGCGCTGCGGGCCGTTCTCGTCGGTACGGCGCTAACTGCCATGCCGGAGCAGAATTCGTTCGGTCTGACGCGCGGTGAACTGGAGGTACTCGAGTTCCTGTCGACGGGTTTGAACGCCAGCGAGATTTCTCGAACGCTTTGCGTGACGATTCATGCCGTCCGAGCTCGGATAAAGACGACCCTCAAGAAGCTCGACGTCAACAGCCAGCTTGAGGCAGTTGCGATAGCCACCCGACGTGGAATCGTTGTCCCGCCACAGAGTGACCAGAGGTCCAAGGGCGTCGGTCAGCTTCACCACACTTCCCAGCTGATCCCGGATCATTCTGCCGTTTGACCGCCGCGCTCACCTATCTATTTAGACAGAATGCGTGTCATTGCCTGCGAGATGGTGGGCTCACTTCCGAACGAGCCCTATGGACAGAGAGCGCCTCGCGTCGATTCTGAATAGCGGCCGTGAGTTGGCAGTTATCCGTCTATTCTGCAACCTGTTGGTGCTGTCATCGCCGTTTGTTGCCTTCGGCATAGTTTGGTGGCTGAGACCAGTTCTTCAATCGGTGTCCTCCGACTCATCATCGTCTCCCGACATCATGATGCTCTGCCTATTTCTTGGAATTCCTACAGCTCTGGCGTTGCGGCGATGGCGGATGCTGCTGATTACTAGCACGCGGCTCGATAATAGTCAGAGGCTCAACACGATGGCAGAGAGCACCTCGGTGGTCGCCGGCTCGACCAGGTCGGCTGTTTCTGCAGCTCGGCAGATCACCCCGGTCTCAACGACGATCGTGCTTCACTGCACTTCCCGTCCGGTCCGACGCTCGACGCGTTGTCATCGACGTCCGGTTGCCTGAGAGCATCCCTGCCGGTTTGACTAGTTCAACAGCGAACCCGTCAAACGCGCCGAGGCTGTACCGATCCGGAGACCATGACCTTCACACCCGGCATCAGTTCGATCACGGGTCGCATCAACTCCATTGAGCAGAAAATCGCTCAGCTCGAACAGCGGGGCCGTACGAATGGCCTTGAGCCACTCGGCTTTGGGATGATGCTCGACAATCAAGTCGCGGCGAACGCTCAGGTCACAACGTTGGGTGGTGTGTTCGATAGTGCAGGCTTGACACCCGCGACTCAACGAGCGCCCGGCCAGTACGGTCGACTCCAGCCCCCGGCAGCACTCGTGGCCTTCGGCAACGGGCAGGTGCCGGCGGCAGCCCTCGAGCCCGTCGGCGATACGGGCCACCGTCTATGGGCTCCTGCAGCCAACGGCCTGACTCGTCTCATAGCCAATGCCGAAGCGGCCGGAGTGACGATTGGGATCACCGACAGCTACCGACCGCTTGGTGTTCAAGAGCGACTGGCGAAAGAGAAGGGTCTCTACAGCCAGGGAGGGCTGGCAGCCACACCAGGGACCTCAAACCACGGTTGGGGACTGGCGACAGATCTCGACTTGGATGCCGACGCCCTTGCGTGGATGCGAGAGAACGGACAGCGGTACGGGTTTGTCGAAGACGTGCCACGCGAGTCGTGGCATTGGACCTACCGGCCCGACTGACTGAGCCTGAACTGTCTGACTGACTGAACTGAACTCTCAGGTTTTCTTCGGCGGCCTCGGAAGCTGAGCGGTGCCAGACGAAGCCGGGCGGGCCGCTGCATCGCGGTTGGCTTGGCTGATCTCGGCCGCCACTTCGTCTCGATGCACCGAGACCTCGCGCGGTGCTCGAATGCCGAGACGAACCTGGTCGCCGCGAATCTCAATGACGGTCACAATGATGTCAGAGCTGATCACAATCGATTGGTTGGGACGTCGACTGAGTACGAGCATCAGGCCACCACCAAGGGTTCCTTGGTGGTGTAGTCGCCGGTGTTGAGAACGATCTGGCGCCCACATCGAGACTTGTTGTTCACGATGATCGGCCCCAGAAGGTTGGCGGTGACGTCGGTGAGGTCATCGCCGTCATAGTTGGTCGTGAGGAGGAGGTAGACCGCAGATTCTGTTGGATCGTCGAGACCGATCTCGGCGAGGACATCATCGGGGACATCCAGCTCGTAGTCGGGGAAGAACGACCACGGATGCATGGCTAGGAAGGCAGTCTCGGCATCTTCGACGCTCTGGATCCAGAAGTAGTCGTCATCGATCTCGATCACGGCGTAGCTACGCCCCTCAGGAAAGCCGAGAATGCCCGGCCCGAGGTCGTAAATTTGCTCGTCGTCTAGGTCGAGCTCCCCCAACCGTGTCGAACTAACTTTCACCTTGGTGAGCCTACTCCCGGATGACCTGTCGGTCTGGGTTCTTCGGCTACTCATCGTCGCCGATCGGCAGCGGTATACCGTAGTCCTGGGCATCCGCTGGCTGGTCGGTCGGCGAGACCTCATCAGCTGGCTGAGGCTTGGCACTCGGCATCAGGCTGCGTACCACTCGGGTGAGAACTGACGCACCGACGACGCAGGCGAGAACAACGATAACGAAATGGGCGATAGCCAACTCGTACTGTTCCCGACCGGTGGCAGCGGCGAGCAACGAGTTGCGGCCGAGGAAGAGACCGAGGAGTAGCGCCAGGCCGAGAACACCGCCGTCCAGCCGGGTCGAGGACCCGGCTGCGACCAGCTCGACCCGCGACGTCGGCTGGTCAGCCATGTCCGGCGTTGGTCGACATGGCGAGGAGCAGTCCGGCATCGACGGAACGGCCGCCGACGCTGGCTACCGGCACGCCGCAGTCGAGGAGGTCGAGCAAGTAGACGGGATCGGCTTGGTAGGACAAGTCGATCACGACATCGCCTCCGAAGCGTTGCATGATCGAGAAGATTCTTGTCGGCGGCAGCACGTCGTCGATCGCTAGCCGCATCACATTGGAACCGGCGAGTTGCGCCACCTCGATGCAGCGACGGGCCTGAGCCACGAAGGACGAATCGATGACGACGATGCCTTTCCGATCGGATGCCTTCCAAAGAGCCAGGCGGTCGTTCAACTCTTCGCTCGATCGAGCCAGTTGCCAAGGAAGGACATCCACCTCGTGATCGCGGCATCCGCTGACGACCACAAGAGAGCGCGGCGCGGTTGTTTCGTTGTGTTCCAGCCGGTCAGCTACCGACAGAGCCGAACTCAGACCGCCGATGATCGTGATGATCTGACTCGTGGAATCGATGGTGGGGAGCGATCTATCGAACGAGTCCAATTGAGCCCAGAATTCCTCGGGGTGTGCTGTTGCTGTCGGTTCCTTCAGTGTTGGTGCTGTCGGTTCCTCCAGTGTTGGTGCTGTCGGTTCCTCCAGTGTTGGTGCTGTCGGTTCCTCCAGTGTTGACGCTGTCGGTTCCTCCAGTGTTGCAGCTGCTACCCCGATCACGGTCGTAGCTATTGGCTCAGACAGGGTGGCATCTTCCTCGAGTTCGTCGTCCAGGATCTGGGCGAAGCTCTTCTGCGGCTCGGTCGCCCGACCTTTGGAGGGAGGGCGGCTCAGTTCGATGCGTTCCTGCACGCTGATCGCCTCGGCTCGTTCCAACAGCCCATTCGGAATTCTCCGCCTTGGAGATGGCGAACGGTCGATCTCTTCGACGAATGTGGGCTCGGGCGGCGAGTCGTCAAGGTCGGCGGCTACGTCGGGCATCGCGATGACGTAGCGTTCGTCAACCTTTGCAGACGCCCCGTCGGGAGCGGCAACGACCTCGAAGCTCTCGGTCGTGAAGAAGCCACCGAGGCCGCCGGAACGGATTTTGTTGGCCTCGAGAATTGAGGCATCCGACCCCAATTCCCTTCGGACCTGTTCCAGAAGGGCGCTGAGTTCGGGACCGGTATAACGACGTTGATCAGTCATGGTTCATCATCCTGTAGGGGGTAGAGCGGACGGTTGGATCTCAACCAGGCCTTGCGTCTCCACCTGCACTTGGGGCCCGAGCTCTTCGATCGAGAGCACCGGCGCCATAACTTCGGTGAGAGCGAGCAGGTGGCGAAGTGGGCGGCGAAGTGTGCGAGACGTGAGGATCACCGGAGCAAGACCACGCTGCTCGACCTGGGCGACCTTCGTTCTGAAGGCGTGAATTACGCCCTGAACATCGTTTGGTTCGAGTTGGAAGTCGGTTCCGTTGACACCGTCGCGAAGGCTTGTCATGAGTTTGTGTTCCAGCATCGGGTCGATGGTGAGTACCGGGAGCACCCCGTTGGCCGTTGCGTTTCCCGCTGATATCGACGGGCCCAACGCCACCCGGACCGACTCGGTGAGCTCCCGCACGTCGCGTGTGAGGCGTGCCCGTTCGCTCACGACGTCGATGATTCGGACGATGTCACGGATCGGTACCTGTTCGGACAACAACTCCTGGAGGACACGTTGGAGTTCGGCGATTGTGAGGTCGCTGGCGATCAGTTCCTCGACGACAGCGGGGTCGGTCTGGCGAACGAGGTCGATCAGCTCCTTCACTTCCTGGCGGCTGAGCAGATCGGGAGCGTTGCTGCGGACGACTTCGGCAAGGTGCGTCGTGAGAACCGATGACCGGTCGATGATGGTTGCGTCCTGACCTTCGGCCAGAAACCGCTGTTCCTCGGGAATCCACTTTGCCGGGAGCCCGAAGACCGGCTCGTTCTCGATCGGCCCGGGCAAGCTGTCGAGCGACTCGCTGATCACAAGCACGTGACCGGCGGGGGCTCGACCTCGGCCCATCTCGACACCGTGGACCATGATCGCGTACTCGCCGGGGAGCAGATCCATGTTGTCTCTGGTGTGCACCGCCGGAATGATCAGTCCGAGTTCTAGAGCCAACTTGCGACGCAAGGCACGGACTCGGTCGAGCAGGTCTCCACCGACGGCGGTATCGACAAGATCCACCATGTCGATCGCCAGTTCCAGACCGAGCGGTTCGGGGCGAATTTCGCCGGCGAGAAGCTGCGGGTCGTCCGGATCGATGTGGACTTCGTCGTCAAGGGCTTGCACGAGGGGCTGTGCGGCTGCGGCGATCTGCAGGCGCCGTGAGATGACGAGCATCGAACCGCCGACCGTGATGAAGGGAAGGAAGGGAAGCCCGGGGGCGAGGGCAAGGCCGGCGATCGCCATGCCGCCGAAGCGCAGAGCCTTGTGTTGGGCGCCGATCTGCGCCGCGATGTCAGAACCGAGATCGGAACCACCGGTGGCGCGGGTGACGATGATGCCACTGGCGATAGAGATCAGAAGTGCCGGGATCTGGCTCACCAGCCCATCGCCGATAGTCAAGGTCGAGAAGTTGTTGACCGCTTCAGAGACTCCCATACCTTGTTCGACAACACCGATGACCATGCCGCCGAGCAGGTTGATTACCGTGATGAGCACGCCAGCGATGGCGTCGCCCTTCACGAATTTCGAAGCACCGTCCATCGCTCCGTAGAAATCCGCTTCCTGGCTGATTTCTTCGCGTCGGTTGCGAGCGGTCTCTTCGTCGATGAGGCCGGCTCCGAGGTCGGCATCGATAGCCATCTGCTTACCTGGCATGGCATCGAGGGTGAAACGAGCCCCGACCTCGGCCACACGCGAGGCGCCGTTGGTTATGACGACGAACTGAATGATCACGAGGATCAGAAAGACGACGAGTCCGACCACGATCGAGCCGCCAACGACAAAGGACCCGAACGATGTGATCACGCTGCCCGCTGACCCCGTTGTCAGGATGAGGCGGGTCGAACTCACGTTCAAGGCCAGCCGAAAGAGGGTGGCGACAAGAAGGAGCGACGGAAACGATGCCATATCGAGCGAGCGCGTCGACAGGATTGTGGTGAGGAGCAGCGTCACCGCGAGCGCCAGGTTGACGGCTAGCAGTAGGTCGAGCACGACCCCGGGAAGCGGGATGATCATCAAGGCAACAATGCCGATGACTAGTGCGGAGAGCAGCCCTCCACCAATACCTTTACTGGTCACAAGACCCCGGTTGCAGGTCGGCCATCCATGGCAAACGATGCGACCTTCCTGGTCGCCAAAAGCTTCGGATCACTTACGCCCTCGTAGTAGAGCGGGTCGGCGAATCTTGACGTCGGTTTCGGTTCGGGGAGCCGGGTGGATCGACATCATCTCGAATTGGCACCTTCGAGCTGGGAATGGTCACACGGTGCACGATCGAGTCGTCAACGCCGCGAGGACGAAGGACGAACGCCAGGACGATGGCGACGGCCTCGAAGAAGTCTTCCGGTATCGACTGTCCGACTTCGGCAATGGCATGAAGAGCTCGGGCGAGGGGAGGGGCTTCCACGATCGGAACTTGATCAATTCGAGCCCGTTCTCGAATGCGAAGGGCGAGCTCCTCTGTCCCCTTGGCCACAACAACCGGGGCCTTTCCGTCGTTGCTATAGGCGAGGGCAACCGCGTAGTGCTGCGGGTTGACGACGACGACGCTGGCGTCTTTGACGGCGGTCAACATCTGGTTCCTAGTCAGCTTGGCGTGGGCGCTGCGACGGCGGCCCTTAACCGAGGGGTCACCATCGGTGTTGCGATGCTCCTCTTTGACTTCATGCAGCGACATCTTTAGCTTTCGCATCGACTGCCATCGCTGGAAGGCGTAGTCGGCCATGCCGATCACCGCGCCGACCAATGCGCCAAGACGCAGCACCAAGACGAGCTGTCCCACCAGTAGCTCGGTTGAGATTCCGAGACTCAACCCGCTGGCGAGCAGGTGATCACGGGCTGCGGCAAAGAGGGTGGTTGCGACCAGCACACCGAGAACTGCGAGACGCAGCACTGCTTTGGCCGTCTCGACGACGCTTTGAACGGAGAAGATCCGTTTGAAACCAGCTTTCGGCGAGACCCGCTCCCATTTGGGCTTGAGCGGATGGCCGGTGATGACCAGCCCACCCTGAGCCGCCATGCCGATGATCGCCGTTGCCACGACGAAGCCAAACAACGGTAGCAAGCCCAGCACAGCATCGCGGACGACGTCCGACGTGCCCGACAGAACTGGCCCAGTCTCGCCCGATGCTGAGAGCTCAATGAGGCGCGCCGTTCCTGTGCCCGTCTGGCGCAGCAGCCTGGTGAGAATCGGGGGCAGGATGAAGCTCGCCAGCAACAACGTGATCCACTGGACTAGATCGACCGAGCGCGGAATCTGACCCTTCTTGCGGGCATCGTTGAGACGCTTCGGAGTTGGTTTCTCGGTCTTCTGGCTGCTGTCGTTTGCCACGTCAACCGCCGATCAGTCCCGAGCCGGAGCGGAGCCCGACCTCGAGCAGATTCGAGGTGGCGTTGGCCAAGAGTGGAAGACCTACACCGAGGGCGAAGAAGAGCACCAGGGACTTGACGCCGAAGCCGATGGCCATGATGTTCATCTTCGGTGCGGCCCGAGTGGCGAGGGCCAGGGCCATCTCGGTCAGAACCAGGGTAGCTAGGACGGGGAAGCCGACTTCAAGGGCGGCGATGAGCAGTTGACTGGCGCCCTCGACGAGCGCCGGGCCGAGTAGCTCGCTGTTAACACCCCCAAGCGGTGCAGCTTCGTAGCTGCGCAGCACGCCTCTCATAACGAGAACGTGGCCATCGACCGCGACCAATAGAGCGAGGCTGACCATCTGATACAGCCGGCCAACCGGTGCCGTTTGCGACTGGGTTGTCGGATCGTAGAGCGCGCCGGCGCTGAGCCCGGCGCTGAGATCGATGATTGATCCCGCCAGCTGGAAGGCAGCCATCAGTAGCTGAACAAAGAACCCGAATACCAGCCCGACGACTATTTGGGAGGCAATGGCCATGACAAGAGAAGGGATCTCGATCGGGATCGTCGCGGTATCGGCGGGACCGCCAGCCACCAGAATGCCCACGGCGACCGCAAGCCCAAGCCGAATCCTGGCCGGCACCATGCCTGCGTTGAACGGCGGGGCCACCGTGAGGGTGGCCATCGTCCGAGTTGCAACCAACAGAAGGGTCACGAGTGACTCGGTGGCGACATCGAGCTGCATCGAGGGGGCTTAGATACTCAGCTGATCAGGCTGGGAAGACTCAGAATCAAGGTCCGCGTATAGGTGACCATCTCCTGAACCATCCAAGGTCCGGTGAGAATCAGAACCACACCGATGGCAGCGAACTTCGGGACGAAGGCCAATGTTGGTTCCTGGATCTGCGTGACCGATTGCAGGAGACCGACGAGCACGCCGACGACAATGGAGGTGATGAGGATCGGTGCGGCCAGACGGGCCGCAATCCACATTGCACCTGTGACGATCTGCATGACATCTGCTTGGGACATGAACTTCCTCTCAGAGGTAACTGGCTAAAAGTGCTTCGATGATGAGCGACCATCCGCCAACGAGGACGAACAAGAGCAGCTTGAACGGAAGCGACACAAAGACCGGCGGGAGCATCATCATTCCGAGCGACATCAAGACGCTGGCCACGACGAGGTCGATGATCAGGAAGGGAATGAAGATGACGAATCCCATCAGGAACGCTGTTTTCAGTTCCGACAGGATGAAGGCGGGGATAATGGTGGTCATTCCGACATCGTCGATCGAGTCCGGTCGGCCAGCAGGCGTCGCGTCCATCATCAACTCGAGTTCGGCACTCCGGGTATTGGCGAGCATGAACGTCTTCATTGGTCCGGTCGCTACCTCGTAGGCCTCCCCCTGTTCCATCTGGCCGTCGAGGTAGGGCTGAAGGGCGTCGTCGTTGATCGCACTCAGGGTCGGGCCCATAACAAACAGCGAGAGAAACAGCGCCAGACCCACGATCACTTGGTTCGGTGGTACGCCCTGGAGACCGAGAGCGTTCCGCGTGAGGGAAAGCACAACGGCGATCCGGGTGAAGCTGGTAAGCATGATCACCAGCGAAGGAGCCAACGACAACAGCGATAGTCCAACGATGAGCAGCACTGACTGGCTCGGTTCGTCTCCCGTCACCGAGCCAATGTCGATGGTCAGGCCGTCGGTTGCCGACTCGGGGGATTCCTGAGCATTGGCGCTCGAGTTGGGGATGGGAATTGTAGGGGGCTCCGGAAAGCCGGGTTCGGTCTGGGCGCTTGCAGCGCTACCGAGAAAGGCGATGAGCATGAGAGCCAGTACGAAACTGCGCCGCACAAGCGTCATCAATTGAACCTGAACTAAAGACATCGAGGCCTCAGGCCTCGGGAATCAAGACTGTCTGACGGTCTTTTCCCGAAGGGCGTCTAGGACACTCATCCGTGCTGAACGGGGCTGTTGAGCCCATGGGAGGCGCGTCCTTGCGCCTCGATGGTCTTGCACAAGCGGCCCGGTCGGGCCGGCTTCTGCAGACGGGGGGTCCCCGTCATTTTCGTCGATTTCCTGATCGTCTTCCTCGAGCCAGAGGTCGTCGCCCTGGGCGAGGAGCTCGACTCGGTTGTCGCTGACGCCAACGAGTAAGTGGCGTTCACCGCTTCGTATCAGAGCGACGCTGGTGTTGCGGCCGAGTTGTCGTCGATCGAGTACCACGAGCGGGGTCGACTCTCCGCCTCGGTTACCCCGAAGCAGCGCTCCCAACCGGCCCGAACTTGCCCGAGCGAAGGCCCAGAGCATCACGCCCACGATGGCGAAGGAAGCAGTGATCCGCAGCGCAGTCAACATGGCGTATCCGATGCGTCGATGATCTCGATAATTCGGACCGCGTACTCGTCGTCGACGACGACGACTTCGCCTCGGCCGAAGAGAAGGCCGTTCACCCGAATATCCACCGGGGTGCCAGCTGGCCGGTCGAGCTCGACGACCGACCCGACGGCAAGGTTCAGCACGTGGGCCAGCGTTAACGATTGCCGGCCAAGCTCGACCGTGACCTCCAGTAGGACATCTCGCAACCTGGTGAGATCTGCGTGTGGCGCCCTGGGTGGTGCGGTCGCCGCTCGAGCCCGACCAAGATCGGGTGCGTCTGCCGACATGGGGGCGGCCTCAAGATCGTCTTTCGCCAGGCCAGCAGCAGCGTCGCCGGTGTCTCGCCGATCCCATGACACCACGACGGCTCCCTCGACTTCGCCGGCCGACATCACGGTCATGATGTCAGCGTTCGGACCTCCAGGAGCTCTGAGCTCCCGAACCGAGTCGGCGACAACGGGGTCTTGGGCAATCAGTTCAGGGTGGGCCTCTTGAACGACTGCGACGAGGGTCTGAAGGGCCTCGACATCACGTTCGGTGGCAACGGCCACGATAAGGGAGGTGATTTCTTCGGCCTCGGCCGCGGGCACCATGGTGACCGACATCACCGGACCCTCTGGCGCCGCCGTCTCGGACTCTGGAACGAGCTGGAGCTGATGGCCGGCAAAAGCCTGGTCCAGGCTGCCCGGCATCTCATTTGTGGATTGGCTAGTGGTCATTGCGTGATCGCCCTTCCCATCGAGCCCTCGAGGGGATTGTCAACGTCGATGGTGTCGACGATCTCGGCTACTAATTGTTGGCCTGCCCGCCCGAGCCGGACGATGAAGAGGTTCACTGTTCCCACCGAAGCAATGGCTGGGGAGTCAACGGCAACTCTTGTCTTGATGACATCACCCTCTTGGAGTTCGACAACCTCACCGGCCGTGAGATTGATTTGGCCCAGGTTCACTACAAAGGGGACCGGTACGGAGTTGAGGGCAACCGCGGCGTCGTCGTTGATGCTGTCGGGTACCACGACGGCGGTTCTTCGACCTGCGAGCCGGGCATCGACGGTGTCGGAGAATTTCTGAAGCGCCCACAGCTGGAAGCCCAGGATGATTAGCCCGCCACCGCCGGGTCCTTGTACAACGAACTCGAGCCCGAGCCGGGCATCGGTTTCTTCGTCTCGCCCGCCAAAGACGCCGCCTTCCTTGTCGTGGGTCGCGGCAACCGCACCCTCGATGAGGAGTGTGGTGGCTGCTGCTTCCAGAAAGGTGGTAGTGACGAGATCGAGCACTCGTTCTTCCACCGAGGTCAACTCACGGGGTTTGCCGGCGGGCATCGTCGAGCCGCCGAGCAGGCCGGTCACGAGCGTCAGGCCGAGCGAGAGCTCGGTCAGGATCGAGCAGGCCGGCTCAGTGTCGATGAGCGCAGAGGATGAGTCATACCCATCGGGCTCCTCAGTCAATGGTTGTCCGGGCTCGGCTTCGATCAGACGGGTTTCCTCGACAGTAAAGCCCGGCAACCAGTCGGCCAGCTTGGTCCCCATGTCCAGCGCGATCTGATGTGTGGCCTCCTTGTACAGGCTTGCTTTTTCGCTCGTCAGATTCGCCGATTCGCCAAAGGAATGAGGGCGGACCTCGTAGGTACTATGGACTGTTGACGACCTGTCTGTTCGGCTCACCCGAACGAGTCTCGGGCCGTGTTCGGGGGACTATAAGAGAAGGTCGTCGATCTCGAGTCCGGCCCCGTTTTGGCCAGTGGTGGAGCGACCCTATTCAGGTTGATAGTTGGTGCGCTGGTTCGTTATGTCAGGTCGGTGTGAACCGAATGGCGATCATGCTCCGCACCAAGACACCATCCAAACAAGGCAACGAAGCCACCCCTCGAACCTCGCCCGCAAGCGCAAAATCGACGGTGGCCCTCACCCCCGAGGAGGAGGCCATCGTCGAGAAGAACCTTCCGTTGGTCAACCACATCGTCGGCCGAGTCACCGAGTTCTTTCCGGCCAGCGACAACGAGGACGATCTGATCCAGGCAGGCGTCATCGGTCTGATCGAAGCGACTCGACGGTTCGATCCCGATTTGGGCTTCGCCTACTCGACGTTCGTCGGCCGCCGGATCGAGGGTGCCGTGCGCGACCATCTCCGCAACATGGACTGGGTACCCCGTTCGGTCCGCAGAAAAGAACGTCTTCTCCACCAGACCGAAGCCGAACTGACGGCTTCACTTGGTAGAGCTCCGACTGACGCCGAGCTGTGTTCCGCCATGGAGATTGAACGAGTGCAGTTGCACAAACTGCGGGCCGACATGGATAGGACGCGGCTCGAGTACATCTTCGAATGGGGTCGGCCTTCGGACGGCAACAGCCGAGAGGCCGAACTGCCCGAGCTCGTAGCCGAGCGAGGTCCGGGCACCGATGACCTCGAGCACACCGAGTTGATGAGTTATCTGCGAGAAGGCCTCGAGCTGTTGCCGCCGCGACATCGCACGGTGATCGTTGGACACTTTCTCGAGGGCCGTTCGATGACCGAATTGGGAGAATTTCTGGGAGTTACTCAATCGCGTGCGTCTCAGCTCAAGTCCGATGCTCTGGAGATGCTGCGACAGGGCCTCGAGGCGAGCTGGGCCAACGAAGGCGGCGACGACGCCGGCCGCTCTACTGAAAATCTCGACAATCCCAGTAAAAGGGCGGTCAAAGGGGTAGCAGGCGACAACCTCCGAAGCAACGAAAACACCGACCGTCCGGAACCCAGCAAGCGACAGCAGGCGTACAACGAGGCGTTGACTTCAGCATCAACGTGGCAGGACCGGCTCGAGCGAGGCCACGTGGTAGCTGCTATCTAAGTTGACTAACGCTGAGAGCGAGTCTGCCGAGACTCAACGGCATGAGCACAAGCAGCAGGATTTCGGCCACTCTCGAGAAAGAGCTTGCTTCCATCATGTGGGATTATCAGGCAGCGCTCCGTCGTATCGAGACGCTGCTCGAGGCCCACTTGCTCTTCAGTCGTTCAGGGGCCGAGCATCGGCTCGCGACGGTTGCCGACATCATCGATGAGACGGCGACGATGGTCGGGGTTATCGACCTGCGCCGCGAGGTCGCTATGTGTCGGCTCGTCGAACCCGGAGAATCCGGGGCCACAATGTCAGATCTGGTCGAGATGTTGTCGGAGCCCTGGTCGACGGTGTTTGCTGACCACCAGCGGACGATGACGCAGACGGTCGACCGGCTTCAAACATTGGTCAGTCAAAACCGAGCTTCGATGGATGCCACAATCAACCTGATTGCCCAGCTGATCGAGGAACCGGGAAACGTCCGGGATGGTGGCTATGACCAATCGGGTCAAGTGCTGCGCGCCTCAACGCAGTCGGTGTTCTTCGACGGTCTGGCGTGATGGCGGCGAACCATGGGTGACTTTTCAGCCCTCAATGCCGCGGTCACTGGCCTTTATGCTCACCGACAGCGCATTGATGTAATCAGCCAGAACATCGCGAACATAGACACACCCGGTTATCACCGACAGGTCACTCACCTCCAGCCGATCGATACCAAAAAACCCGGCTTGTTCAGTGGCACTGGCGGCCAGCACGGCGGGGTCGACGCTACGGTTGCCCGTCGTTGGGACCAGTTGCTAGACACCAATGCCAAGGAGCAGCGACAGCGAGTCGGAAGCCTCGATACGCAGCTGACGACCATGGCAGGTCTCGAGGGTGAGATCGGGTTGCTGGGCGGCGGAGGCCTGTCCGATCGATTGGCCCAGCTTTGGGGCAGCTTCGACGACTTGGCAAACGACCCGGCGAACATGGCCGTGCGCAGCGTCGTGATCGGCAACGCCGACGGCGTTGCCTCCTCGCTCAATCACGACGCGAACATCATCGATACAACGCAACGGGCGGTCCTTGGCGAAGCGGAACTCCGAGTGCGCGAGGTCAACCGTCTCGCCAGCCAGATCGCTGAGCTCGATCGGGCCATCGTGTCGGCCGGCACCGGGAGCAGTTCAAGCCATGGGTTGCTTGACCGTCGAGACACCATGGCATCGCAGCTAATCGATCTTGTTGATGCCCAGATTTCGCATCAGGCCAACGGTCAGATCAGGTTGACGGTCGATGGCCACAATCTGGTTGCTGACGGTATTGCCAACGGACTTGTCGTCACGACGAGTCCTGATCCGGAGCTCGCAAGCCTTGGTTACGAGCAGCTTTCGATCAGCTCCGATTCCGGGCGGGTTCTGACGCTGCGGGGCGGCGAGTTGCACGGGACACTCCAGTTGGCGAACCATCTCATACCCGAGCAGCGTCGATCCCTGGACCTGGTCGCCGAGGAACTTGTTACAACCGTGAATGCTCTGCACCAGGCTGGCTACGGGCTCGACGGCTCGACCGGCAACGTCTTCTTCGACCCTGCCGGGGTGCGAGCAGGCAACGTCGCCGTTTCGGCCGATCTTGCCGCCAATCCCGACCGACTGGCGGCTTCGGACGGGTCGGGGTCGCTCGACAACAAAGTGGCCTCATCGATCGCCGCGCTGTCAACGGCCCAGACAGGTCCGTCGGCGCTGCACGCCGAACTCCTGACCGACTTGGGGAACGAGGTCCGAACGCTCCGGGGGCGCACCGAGACAGCGAGCCGCGCATCGGAGCACGCCGAGATGATGCGTCAGTCTGCAGTCGGGGTGAGCCTCGATGAGGAACTGGCCGACCTGGTTTCGGCTCAACGGGCCTACGAAGCCTCGTCACGGATGATTTCTACCATTGACGAGATGCTCGACGTCCTGATCAATCGCACCGGCCTTGTTGGTCGTTGATACCTCTCTTGAAAGCAGGTTGCAATGCAGCGCGTAAC
The DNA here is from genome assembly GCA_047638695.1 of Acidimicrobiales bacterium. GTDB lineage: Bacteria > Actinomycetota > Acidimicrobiia > Acidimicrobiales > SZUA-35 > JAHECQ01. The sequence continues at coordinate 72,316 of JBLINY010000005.1, forward strand.
GAACCTCGGTAGCTCCAACGCCATGCGTGAGTGGATCGCCTCATCGGGGCGACGGCTCGCAGAGAGCCAGGAGGACATTGGTTCTGGTGTTCATTTCGATCGGTCTTCAGAGGCTCCAGCCGCCGCGGCCACCGTGTTGAGAAACGAACGGACCGTGGGGCGGCTCGGACAGCTCGAGCGCAACATCGATGACGCGAAATTGTGGCTGCAGACCTCGGACACGATCATGAACGACGTGGTCGCGTCGTTGACCAGAGCCCGTACCTTGATGGTTCAGGGAGCCAACGAAGTGAACTCGCCGGAGGCGCGAGGCGCAATTGCGGCCGACATCAGGTCGATTCGCGACGAGATGCTCTCGCTGGCGAACTCCACTGTGAACGGTCGGCCAATTTTTGCCGGCACGGCCAATATCCCGCAGTCCTATGACGCCGCCGGCAACTACCTCGGAGACGACGGCGCTGTTCTACGCTCGGTTACCACCACCGACTCGTTCTCAGTGGCAGCAACCGGCCCGTCGGTCTTCGGTGACAATAATCCGGCCGACCCGCTCAACGGCTCCCTTTTTGAGCGCCTCGAAGCAGCAGCGGCTGCAGTCGATGCTGGCGATGTGGCCCAAGTTCGCCAGAGCATCGAGTCAGCAGACTCGTCCATGAGCACGGTGCAATCGCAGATCGGCCGCCTCGGCGGCCTGTCGAACCGGTTGGAAGAGGTCGCCTCGCGGAATCAAGTCGGCCAAATCGACCTGAAGTCGCAGATCAGCCAACTCCAAGACGTCGATATGGCCGATGCCATTCTTCGACTTCGGTCGGCCGAGTCGAGCTATGAGGCAACGCTCTCGAGCGTCAGCCGCAGCCTGAGTCGCTCGCTGCTCGACTTCCTGAGCTGAGTCTCGATCAGCCCTCACGATTCCTAGCCGCGACCCGAGACTCTCCAATCACGGTCCATGTGCGGTCAACGACTGCACGGCGGTGGAGCGTGCGAGCGGGAGGAATGCACATGATCATCGTCACTCGACTGAATGGCGAGCGTTTTGGCGTAAACGCGGACCATTTGGAGCGAGTCGAGGAGATGCCGGACACCGTCCTAACTCTTCTCGACGGACGTAAGTACATCGTTCAGGAGTCGCTCGACCTGGTCATCGACCTGGTCGTCCGTTATCGGGCCGACATTCTTCGGATCTCCTACAGATCAACCGACATCAGGAATGGCGATGAATCGTCGCTCCGGCTGGTCGAGCGGAACAAAACCATCATCGGTTCTGGCGAAGGTGAGCGGTAATGGATCCGGCAACCATCATCGGTCTGCTCTTGGCGTTGGGAGCCGTGTTTGGCGCCCTCTTCATGGGTGGGCTCAATCCGATCGGCATTTTCCTCGCCGATATTCCCTCGATCATCCTGGTTTTTGGCGGCACGATCGGTGTCACCATGGCCAGCGGCACCATGCCGGCCGCCATCAACGCAATCAAGGTGTTGATCAAGGCCTTCACCGGAGGCGCGGTCGAAGACCCAGGGGACAATGTGCGTCTCCTCGTCGAGTTCGCCGACGTGGCTCGGCGAGAAGGCCTGCTCGCGCTCGAGCCGCGGCTGGAGGAGATCGACGACCCGTTCTTTCGCAAGGGAATGGAAATGGCGGTCGACGGAACCGACCCAGAAGCGTTGAGAGAGCAGCTAGAGATCGACCTCGACAAGACACGGGAACGTCACACCCAAGGTGCCAAGTTTTTCGTGACGGCGGCTGGCTACGCGCCGGCGATGGGCATGATCGGAACGGTCATTGGTCTGGTCGACATGTTGGGCAATCTCGATGATCCGTCGTCGTTGGGCCCGTCGATGGCTGTGGCCTTTCTCACCACTCTTTGGGGTGCGTTTTTGGCCAACTTCCTATTCAGCCCCATAGCGAACAAGTTGAAGAAGATGTCAAGTGATGAGCTGGCTGCGAGAGAGATCGTGTTGGAAGGGATTCTGGCCGTACAGGCGGGCAGCAACCCACGCGCCATCGCCGGCATGCTCGGCTCGTTCTTGCCTCCGGCGGCGAGAGAAGGCCTGAGCGAGGATCAGAAGAGTGCCTAGAAAGGCCGTCGAGGAGGACGATGGACCAGACAAGTCATGGATGGAGAGCTACGCCGACGCCATGACCCTCCTGCTGGCCTTCTTCATCATGATGTTTGCCTTTGCCCTGGTCGACGAGACGAAGTTTCACGATTTCAAAGTTGGCATGGTCACCGCACTCGGAGTGTCTGACCCGGTGAACGAGAAGGCCGACAGCTTGCTCGAGTCTGGGAACGGGATCGCCTTGACGGTCGGCCTCTCAACGGTACCGAGCCAGGAAGTTCGCAACCAGGTCAAACAGACAGAGGGTGAACTCGAGGACTCCGGAACGATTTCGGAGTCGAATATCGAGGAGATACGTGAGCTTCTCGAGAACAAGTTCGAACAGCTAGGAGCGGGCGAGTTTGTGAACGTCGATATCGACGAGCGCGGACTGGTCATCCGTTACGACGGCCGAGTGCTGTTCCGCAGCGGTGCGGCCGATCTCGGTATCGAAAGCGATGCCATCTTGGCCGCATCAGCTGAGGTGCTGGAATTGGTCGACAACCCGGTTGATATCGAAGGACACACTGATGATCGACCGACCGGTGGAGTCTGGATCTCCAACTGGGAGTTGTCGTCGGCTCGTAGCGCTGCCGTGGTCCGCTGGCTGATCGACTTTGGCAGTATTGGCCCACGCCGACTTGCTGCGGTCGGCGTCGCCGACACTCGCCCGGTTGTCTCGAACGACACCGAAGAGAACCGCTCCCAGAACCGACGGGTCGAGGTGGTCATCCGCGTGGACGGGTTACTGGAGAGCGACATCGATGTGATCAACCCCCTCGGTGACGCACTTGGTGAAGATCTCTACGACGCCCCGTTTTATCTGACGCCGGTACCCGCACCCGAGGAAGCGAACAACAACGTGCTCGGCTTTGAAGCGGGCTTTGGACAGGAGTGACACATGGCAAAGAAGAAGGATGATGGCGATGAGGAAGCTGAGGAAGGTGGCGGCAAGAAGGGTCTGATGATTAAGGCCGGTGGCGGCGTGCTCGCTCTCGGGCTCGTCTACAACTTCGTACTGAAGCCGGCCCCACCGCCTGACGCCATGGCGATGGTTGATGTCGCTCCGATAGAGGGCGAGATAATCGAACTTCCAGAAATGGTGATCAACCTCAAAGATGACGAGGTCAGCTACGTCCGCGTCGGCGTGGCATTGATCCTTGAAGAGGGGACCCTCGCTGCCGATTTCGAGGCCGAGTCGGCCATAGCGAAGGACGTCATTCTCGACGATCTGTCGTCCCGGGGAGCAGCCGAACTACGTACGGCCGAAGGCAAACAGGTGGTCAAAGCGGACATCTCGGAAAAGGTTCGCGAGGCCTACGACGACGCCAAGGTCGTCCGTGTCCTCTTCACCATCTTGGTGATGCAGTGAGCGTACGGATCCAATGACCAGCCGTCGCCGATCGAAAAAACCCCGAGCCAGCTCTACTACTGCTCGGGGTAGGTGACGAAGCTCTGAGACACGACGGCTTGCTGTCGTCTCCCGGACACGGACTGTCCAGGGGAAGAAGTAGAAGACCCGTCTCCCACGGAAGGAACCTCGAGAGACAATGCGTATTAACAACAACATCATGGCGTTCAACGCCAACCGAAATCTGGGTAACAGCAACAATGCGCTGGGCAAGAGCCTGGAGAAGCTGAGTTCTGGTTATCGGATCAACCGTGCAGGCGATGATGCCGCTGGTTTGGTTATCAGTCAGAAGTTGCGGGCTGAGATTGGTGGTCTGAAGACCGCTTCTCGTAATGCCCAGGACGGCATCAGTTTCGTTCAGACCGCTGAAGGTGGTTTGGCTGAGGTTCACAACATGCTTGGCCGCATGCGTGACCTGTCCGTCCAGGCTGCCAACGACACCAACGATGCCGCCGCCCGAACTGCCATCGGCGCTGAAATCACGGCATTGAATGCGGAGATCACCCGGATCGGTGCTGACACCACGTTCGCTGGAAGTGCCGTGTTCGGTACTGCCGTGAACCTGCAGGTTGGTTCCGAAGGAACCGGCACCGCCGGTCAGATCACCATCGCGGCCACAGTCGCTCCAGCTGCAGTGGCCGGCACCGTCGACTCGGCGGTCAACGCCCGATTGATGATCGAGGCCGTCGATGCGTCGATCGCCACCATCTCAGCTTCTCGTGGTGCTCTTGGTGCCACCCAGAACCGGTTGGAGTCGACGATCAACAACTTGCAGGTCACCACCGAGAACCTGTCGGCTTCGGAGTCCCGGATTCGGGACACTGACATGGCCGCAGAGATGGTCAACTTCACCAAGAACCAGATCCTCCAGCAGGCCGGCACCGCGATGCTCGGCCAGGCCAACTCAGTACCACAGTCAGTTCTGAGTCTCCTCCAGTAGGCCAAATTCCTGACCGCCACGCCGGGCAAGGCGTGGTGGCGACGGAGGCTCTCGTCTATTTCACCTGGGCATGACAGTCGAAGCCATGGACGGCTTCGACCGTCGCCGCCCCTCTTGCCCTTTGGATCCGCTTCTGGATCCACCCCTAACAACAAAAGAATCGTCTCCCACGGAAGGAACCTCGAGAGACAATGCGTATTAACAACAACATCATGGCGTTCAACGCCAACCGAAATCTGGGTAACAGCAACAATGCGCTGGGCAAGAGCCTGGAGAAGCTGAGTTCTGGTTATCGGATCAACCGTGCAGGCGATGATGCCGCTGGTTTGGTTATCAGTCAGAAGTTGCGGGCTGAGATTGGTGGTCTGAAGACCGCTTCTCGTAATGCTCAGGATGGCATCAGTTTCGTTCAGACCGCTGAAGGTGGTTTGGCTGAGGTTCACAACATGCTTGGCCGCATGCGTGATCTCGCGGTTCAGGGTGCCAACGACACCAACGATGCCGCGGCACGGACGGCCATCTTCGAAGAGATGACTGCTCTCAACTCGGAGATCACCCGGATTGGTGCTGACACCACGTTCGCGGGAAGTGCCGTGTTCGGTGTCGCCGTGAACCTGCAGGTTGGTTCCGAAGGAACCGGTACCGCTGGTCAGATCACCATCGCGGCCACGGTCGCGCCAGCTGCAGTCGTCATTGGCGCAAGCATCGCCGATGCTGGCGAGGCTCGTGCCATCATCGAATTGACCGATACCGCGATCGCGACGATCTCGGCTGCTCGTGGTGCTCTTGGTGCCACCCAGAACCGGTTGGAGTCGACGATCAACAACTTGCAGGTCACCACCGAGAACCTGTCGGCTTCGGAGTCCCGGATTCGGGACACTGACATGGCCGCTGAGATGGTGAACTTCACCAAGAATCAGATCCTCCAGCAGGCCGGTACCGCGATGCTCGGCCAGGCCAACTCAGTACCACAGTCAGTTCTGAGTCTCCTCCAGTAGCGGGCTTGTAATAAGGGAGGGACTCGAACGAGCGGTCCCAGCGATCATTGCTGGGACCGCTCGTGCTCAACTCCTGCGGTATTTCTACTGATCGACTGGCTGGCCTCCGAGACTTGGAAGTATCAGTCTCTTGAAGAGAGGACTTTGCAGACATGGCAAATATTGATGGCCTCTCGACAGGCCTCGACACGACAGCCATCATCGACGCGCTTCTGGCCGTCGAGCGGTTGCCGCAAGACCGGATCGTCGCTCGGCGGGCGAAGAGTCAAGCGGCGGCGACAGTGTTGGGCTCGCTCAAGACGAGCGTAGCCAACCTACGCAATAGCGCGGCTGATCTCCGACTCAGTTCCGGCTGGGAGAAACTTGTTGGCTCATCTTCATCAGAGACCGTGGCGGTGGAGGCTAGCTCTGGAGGTTTCACCGGCTCTATCTCTTTCAGGGTCGATGCACTAGCGACCAGTCATGTCGTCTATTCAAACGATGTCTTTGAGACACTTGAGTCGCCTGCCGGTGCGACAACCCTCGGCGAGCTGGTGGGCAGTATCAATGCCGACGCCGAGCTCGATTTCGTCGCTGTCGCCATTCAGACCGGCGAAGGGTTCCGGCTCCAGCTGGCGGCAAAGGAAGGTGGCGAGGGTTCGACCGTCGATCTCACCACTCCCTCGCTCGCCGGAATCGGATTTACGACCCTTACCGAAGGAGCGGATGCCCAGATCACGTTCGAAGGTTTGAATCCGTACAGCATCACCTCGAAATCGAACTCCTTCACCGATCTCATTCCCGGTGTGGTCGTCTCGGTTTCCGAAGTCAGTACGACACCGGTCACCGTGGCCGTTGGCCACGACTACGAGCAGATAGCCGACAGTGTCGAGGCCCTCGTCGCTCAGTTCAACGAATTGAAGACGACCATGGCAGCCTCCACCCGCGTCGATCCGGGGCTGGCCAACCAGGTACCACTTGCCTTCAACAGCAACGTTCGCCGGTCAGAGCAGGCCCTCGTAAGCGCCTTTGTTAACCCGATCAACGGCGCCGATTTATCGGCACCGAGCCAGGCCGGCATCACTCTGCAACGCGACGGCACCCTGGCGTTCGACCGCGACAAGTTCATCGAGGCGGCAACGGCCGACAACGCGTCGGTCAGCCGGCTTTTCATTGCACCAGGCGCTGACGACGACCCGGGGATTCTCGACCGTTTGGTCGAGGCAGGCGACCTGGCGACTACGTTCGGCACCGGCCTGTTGGCGACGGCTGAAGAGTACGAGAAGTCCCGAATAGAGGATTTTAGCGCGCAGATTGAAGCCTTTGAAGACCGCCTCATTCGAAAAGAAGAACAGCTAAGAAAGCTCTACTCGAATCTTGAAGTTGCCATCGGCAGCCTCAACAACCAATCGAACTGGCTGGCTGGCCAACTTTCTTCGCTCGCCGGCTCCGGAGGTGACTCGTGAATTCAAAACAGGCACAGCGTTACCGAGAGGACGGCATGGCCGTCACCCCACGACCACAGCTCGTCGTCAAGCTCTATGAGCGACTGGCTTCTGACCTATTTCAGGCATCGAAGGCTGCAGGCAGCGGTGAAGTGGAAGCGGCGCACACTGCGTTGCTTCACGCTCAGGACATCGTCTTCGAGCTCACTCTCGCCCTCGATGTGGATGCCTGGGCAGGCGGCGCTGGTCTTCGTGACCTTTATCAACATCTGAGCGGCAGGCTTCTTGAAGCCAATGTTCACAAGTCGAGGGAGATTATCGACGAGTGCTCCATGCTTATTGCTCCCCTGGTCGGAGCGTGGCAAGAGGCACTGCAGATCGTGCAGCAGAGCCGGGTCGCGAGCCCGGCATACGCGGCGGGCCAGGCGTAAACGTGTCTGACCAAGATCATCATGGTGCGTGGGGCGAGGTCCTCGATCTGTTCGAGGCAGGCCTAGCCCATCATCGGTCGCTACGCGATGGAGTGAGTTTGGACGGTGCCGACAACCCATGGCCGCCTTCGGAGCTGCCGAGTGGACCGGTGCCGCCCCACCATGAGCCCCGAGCTCGACAACTCTTACGTCAGGCCGATCAGATTTCGGGCCAGCTGATGACACAAATGTCCGAGCTGGAGCCACCCCGACGCCCTCGAGCGGTGGCGCGGCCGGTGCCCAGCCATGCCAGGTGGACCGCTCGATTGTGATCTCATCCTCCGAAATCGCTCGCTGACCTACTACAGCGACGGAAGAGGGCCGAGACTCGGAGGGGAGCTAGGAAGCTCGATCAACATCGGCCCAGGGACGGGCACCACGATTAGCCAATTAGGCAATCGTTTCACCCCGTACCCCGGAGCCTTTCGTGATCATCGGAGACCTGACAACCCGAAGCCTGGCCCAAGCTCTTCGCGGGCTGGAATCCCAGCAACAGGCCCATGAACAGAATGTGGCCAATGTCGAGACACCTGGCTACCTGGCCAAATCCGTAGAGTTCGAGGCCTCGCTCCGCCGAGCAATCGATTCTGGCCGACCCGAACATGCCGGAGTTTCTCAGTCGACTTCTACAGAACCGACACGGACCGACGGCAACAATGTGCGCCTCGACCGGGAGCTCACCGGTCTTGCCGAGAATGCGCTTCGCCAGCAGCTGGTCACAGCGGCGCTGAATGCGAACTTCCGGCTTACTCGGGCTGCGTTAGGTCGCTGACATGCCCGGTCCCTTCCATTCACTGAGCATCGCCTCGTCTGGCATGAACGTGTATCAGACATGGCTCGACGCCGTTGCCGACAATGTCGCCAACACCAACACTATTCGGGGCACCGACGAGGACGCCTACCAAGCGCGCTTCGTTATCGCCCAATCTGAGGAGATCGATGGCCGGCCGGCGGGCGCCGCCGTCGCTGGGGCTGCCTTCGGTAGCGCTGAGGGTGTCCTCGTGTACGACCCGAGTCATCCGCTCGCCGACGACGAGGGCATGGTGCGGGCCCCCGACATGGACATGACCAATCAGATGACCAACATGCTTGCTGCCCAACGGGCCTACCAGGCAAACGTTGCGGCATTCGAACGAGCGCGGGACGCCTACATGCGCGCCCTCGAGATCGGTACGTAGAGCCATGATCAACCCAGTCGCGGGCGTGAACGTCGCCGGATCTTCTGCCGCCGGGCGGGCCGCCACGCAGCGTGCCGCGGGCCAAGAAGAAGCAGGTTTCGGTGATTCCGTGGGCTCGATCCTGGAGAATCTCCAGGGGGCCGAGGCCAAGGCCGATGCGGCTGCACTTGGTGCAGCCACTGGTGATCTGAACTCGGTGAGCGACTACATGATCGCGGCGACTGAAGCGCAGCTCACCACAGAGGTCACGGTTGCGGTTCGAAACCGAGCCCTTGAGTCGTTCAACGAGATCATGAGGATGCAGGTCTAATGGCCGAGAATTCGCTCGAAGCTTTCACCGGTGCCAGCGTGTCGTCATTCCGACGCATGAGTCTGAATCAACGGGTCCTTCTCGGGGCCGTCTTTCTGGCCGTCGTCGGCGCCGTCTTCTTCATCAGCCGGCTCGGCGGCTCGACCTCCATGGGGGTGTTGTACTCGGGACTTGATCCCGATAGCGCAGCCGGCATCGTGGCGGAGCTAGAGAGTCAGGGCGTTCCCTACGAGCTCTCAGACTCCGGCCGAGTCATCAGAGTTCAGCGAACCGATGTCGCTGCAGTCCGGCTCGACATGAGCGCTGCCGGTCTGCCCGACTCGAACGATGGCTGGTCGATTCTTGACGACCAGGGCATCACATCCTCTGAGTTCGATCAGCGCGTCGGGTACCAGCGAGCGATGGAGTCCGAACTGGCGTCAACTATCGCCGTCATTGACGGAGTGGCACTAGCGAATGTTCACCTGGTCATTCCAGAACAAGACCTCTTCGTCGACGACGAGATCCATCCCTCTGCTTCGGTTCTCCTGCAAAAGGACCCGGGGGCTCAGCTGACCGCAACTCAGATCCAGGCGATCGTGAATCTCGTTGCTTCCTCGATCGAAGGTCTGAGCGCCATCGACGTCACCGTCACCGACGACGAGGGTCGTCTTCTCGCCGGCGGTGATGAAGATGGTGTGGCCGGGATGGAAGCGGACAATCAGACCCGGATGCGGCAAAGTTATGAGGCTGATATCGAGGACCAACTGACCCGCCTGTTGACGGCAGTCGTTGGCCCCGGTCGATCAGTGGTGACCGTGGCCGCCGATCTTGATTTCGACACCGTGCTCACCACCCAGGAACAGTTCAACGAGGCGACAGACGCCGCCAACCAGACACTTCCGCAAGCGGAAACAACCCGGCTGGAGCGGTACGGGGATGTGGCAGCCCCAGACCTCGGTGTCGTCGATATTGAGGCTGAAATTCTGGAGGGTCCTGACGCGACCACCGATGGGTCTGCCACATACCAGCTCGATGAGCGAGATGTCGTCTATGCGCTCAACTCAGTTGTCACCAGCACCGAGAGGGCGCCCGGAGCAATCCGCTCGCTTTCTGTTGCGGTGGTTATCGACGAGGAGCTCGTCCCGCCTGACCGCCTCGTCGAGATCGAAGGGATGATCGCAGCCGCAATCGGCTCCGACCCCGACAGAGGAGATGTTGTTGCGGTCAACCTGTTGCCGTTCGACATCTCCCTGGAAGAACAGGAGGCCGCCGCCGTGGAGGTCGCTGCTGCCCAGGAGGAAGCGGCGTCCTCGGGCGGCGATGGGCCTATGGCTTTGATCCGGCTCGGCGCGGCAACAGTTATTGGCTTGTTCGTTCTGATCGGTGGCCTGTTCATGGTGCGCAAAGCCAGCCGTCGTGAGGTCATCGACAGCATCGATCTTGAATCGCTGTCGGCGGCAACGGGCGACGACCCCAATGCGACCGACGAGAACGGTGAGCCACTCCGTACACCCCAGTTAGGCGAGGCGACCGAAGAAGACCTGCTCGAGCTCGTCGCCAATCAGCCTGAAGACATCGCAGTAGTGCTCCGTCAGTGGTTGTCGCAACCGGAGGAGAACAACCAATGACCGACGTCGTCCCTCAAACCGAGTTCCCCGGCGCTCGAAAAGTCGCCATCCTGCTTCTTCGATTGGGAGTCGAGAAGGCGGGACCGCTGCTTTTCGGACTGAAGAAGCACGAGGTGGCGGCCGTAGCCCGCGAGCTGGCAAGCCTCGGCATGGTCGACGCCACCACGGGAGATGAGGTGCTGCAGGAGTTCATTACCGCTGCGGCGGGAGAACCACCGCTCCCCATAGGGGACCCGGAGCTCGCTCATCACTTCTTGGAGGAGGCCCTCGGGGAGCGGACAGCCCGCGAGATCCTTAGCCACATCGATAGCACCGCACCCACCGTTCCCTTTCAGTTCTTCGATCGGCTCGACCCCGCGATTGTGGCCTTGAACCTCAGCCCCGAACATCCACAGACGATTGCCATGGTCTTGTCAACGCTCAACGTCGAATACGCAGGGGCCGTGCTGGAGAAGCTGCCATCTGAGGTGGTGCCCGAGGTGGCCGTTCGACTGGGCTCGATAGAGAAGGTCTCGAGTGCAGCGGTCCGGGAGGTCGAGATAGCCATCGAGGAGCGTGTGCGACCAAGCATGGAGAATCGCTTCTTCTCGACAAGTGGCGGCGTCGATGCTCTCGTCAAGCTTCTCGGGAACCTTCCAAAGGAAATGGGCGAACAGATCCTGGCCGCGCTCGACGAACACGATGCTGAGTTGGGAGCAGAAGTTCGTGCGCAGATGTTCGTGTTCGATGATCTGGCGCTGCTCGACGATCGTCAGATGCAGACGGTGCTTCGCTCGGTCGATTCAGCTGTCCTTCCACTCGCTCTGAAGGGCACCAGCTCGGTGGTGAGGGACAAGTTCCTCGGGAACTTGTCATCTCGGGCCAAGGAAAACCTGGTCGACGAAATGGAGCTGCTCGGGTCGGTGCGAATGGCCGATGTGGCCGAGGCCCAGGGCGCCATTCTGGCTTCCGTCCAGGAGCTCGAGGCCAGCGGTGAACTTGTAATCAATCGTGGTGGTGATGACTTTGTCTCCTAGCTCGTCGGCCGTACTACGCGGACCCGAACTGCTCGACCTCCCGGTTGTCACGCTGACCAATGACGTCGAGTCATCCGGACCCTGGCGGCCAGAGCCGACACCCGAGGTGCCGACTTCTGAACAAAAGGCTGCGATTGAGGAAGCCGAGCGTCGCGCCTACGACCAAGGTCGTCGGGACGGCATCGCCGAACGTGACGCCGAGATCGGCGCCGGCATGGCATCGTGTCTCAACGCGCTGACGATCGCCGCCGATCAACTTCGATACGCCGAGCAGGAGTGGACAGAGTCGCTGGCCGACCGGTCGATTCCACTCGCCCTCGAGATAACCGGCCTTCTGCTCATGCGTGAGCTCGAGCTGTCGAGCGACCCCGGGCGGGATGCAATCATCCGATGCCTCGATCAGATTGCCCCCACCGAGTCAGCCTGCATTGCGCTGAATCCGGATGATCTGAATTGCCTCAACTCGGTCGATGATCTGTTTGCCGGCCGTTCAATCGAGCTCGTAGCTGATGCGGACATGCCGTCTGGTAGCGCCCGAGCAAACTTCGACGGTGGGACCATCGACGCGGTGCTTGCTAAGGCTCTCGAGCGAGTGGCTGAGGTGCTGCAGTGACCACCCTTCAGCACGACGCTCTGGCCACTGCCGCCCGACCGCTGCGGCTGGGTCGCCTCGATCGAATCGTTGGCACTCACGCAGAAGTCACCGGTCTGTCGCTTGCCACCGGCGACATCGTCGATGTCGGCGACGGGAACATAACGCAGGCCGAGGTCGTCGCTGTTGATCGGAACCGGGCCACCGTTCTTCCGCTGGGTTCCTTCCATGGCCGACGAGTGGGCGAACCGGTTCGAGCATTGGGTTCGACCCTGATGGCTCCAACCGGGGCGGGTCTGATCGGTCGAGTACTCGACGGGCTCGGACGCCCCATCGATGACCGCGGCGAGCTGCTCGATAGCCAGCTGGTGCCGCTTCACAATGAGCCGCCCCCGCCGATGCACCGACCGCTTGTCACCGAGCCTCTGCAAACGGGTGTGCGCGCAATCGACGGTCTCCTCACCGTCGGCAAGGGACAGCGCCTTGGCATCATGGCCGGGTCGGGAGTCGGAAAATCGAGTCTGTTGTCGATGCTCCTCCGGGGAACCGACGCTGACGTGACCGTGTTGGCCCTGGTTGGTGAGCGAGGTCGTGAGGTCCGGGAGTTCATCGAACATGACTTGGGGCCGGACGGTCTCGCGTCTTCGGTCGTCATCGTTGCCACCTCTGATCAACCGGCGCTGATTCGACGAAATGCGGCGTATCTCGCCACCAGGGTGGCCGAGGGTTTTCGTGATGAGGGCGCCGATGTTCTCCTTCTGATGGACAGCCTCACTCGCTTTGCTATGGCTCAGCGCGAGATCGGCCTCGCCGGTGGCGAGCTGCCGGCATCCCGGGGCTACCCGCCATCGGTCTTCAACCAGCTTCCACAGCTTTTGGAGCGGGCGGGAACCTCACCGACGGGTTCGATTACCGGGTTCTACACCGTCTTGGTCGAAGGCGATGACATGAATGATCCGGTTGGCGACACCAGCCGCGCCATTCTTGATGGTCATCTCGTCCTCAGTCGGAAGCTAGCGAACAGCGGCCATTTCCCGAGCCTCGATGTATTGCAGTCCGCCTCTCGGGTGGCGGGCAAAGTCACCTCGGCCGAACACCAGGCGGCCGCCAATCAGTTCCGTCAGCATCTCGCCACCTACGAGGAAGCGCGGGATCTTATCGAGCTCGGGATGTATGCGCCCGGCGCCGATCTGGCCATCGACGAGGCCGTCCGCCTTCACCCGGACGTCATCGACTTCACCCGTCAGCCCATAGACCAACTCGAACAGTTTGACGACACCTTGAGAGCTCTCGAGGTCGTGGTCGGCCGACCAGCGATGCCCAATCAGAACGACCCGACAGGCACGATCCCAGAAAGCAAGATGACCCGATGACGCCTATCAAGCGAATGATGCGAATCGCCGAGTTGTGCGAGACGCAGGAACGCCACGCGCGCCATGAGTTGCTGGAAGCGACGCGCGAGACCGAACGTGCCGAGGCGGCGCTGGCAGCAGTGTTCGACCAATGCCGCCAGGTAGCCGAGGGGTCAGGCGATCTCTCTCTCACGTTCGGTCGAGCGTTGATCGAGTCCGGCTGGTTGACAGCCCGAGAACGTGAAGAATGCCTCGAACTGAGCCGCGATATCACACAGGAGAAGCAGGAAGTCTGGGGCCATCGTCGCTCTCGCCTTGATGCGCTGGCCCGGCTGATCGAGCGTCTGCAGAAGAGCGAAGATCTGGAAGCGGCTCGCATAGTGGCCGCTGACATCGACGATCTTGTTGCCATGAGCGGTCGGCGGGAGCAGCTCGTCGAGGGGTTACAGTCATGAACGTTGGTTCGCTGACCCGACCTGATGCTGGCGCACGAATCGACGAGCTACGGAGCACCCTGCAGTCTCTCTCCCGGTCTCGGCCGACTGAGGGCCTGAACTTCTCCCGCGAACTCGAAAGACACCGCGCAGATAGCCCGGTGGACTCGCGGGAGGTTGCACCTCCATCCGCTCAGTTGTCATCCGACAATCGCGTTTCGGCTGCACCCGAGGAGTGGCAGAAGCTCTTCGAGATCGCCGGCGTTGTGCACGGTGTTGATCAGGCTTTGCTCGAAGCTGTTGCGGAAGTCGAGTCGGGTTTTGATCCTGGCGCCGTAAGCCCTGCGGGGGCACAGGGGCTGATGCAATTCATGCCGGCGACCGCGGCTGAACTTGGTGTCAACCCGCTCGAACCGGCTTCTGCCATTGATGGGGCGGCTCGCATGTTGTCCCGCGATTGGAGCCGTTTCGGGAGCGTTGAGCTGGCCTTGGCGGCCTACAACGCCGGTGCAGGTGCGGTTAGTCGACACGGTGGAATCCCGCCGTACGCCGAGACTCAGCGTTATGTCGAGAAGGTCATGGCTGCATGGGGGAGAGGTTGATGAGTAGCCCCGCGGTTCAGATCCCTGGCAAGCCAGCCTCCGCGCAGTCGACGTTTAACCAGCACGCGACTTTTGGGTCGGCGAGGCCCGGCGACGCTCGTTCGGCCGATGTCGAGTCGAGCTTCGCCCCGAAGCTCTCTGTTGCTCGCCGATCGTTGGAAAGGTCAGCCAGAGACACAGCCAGAGACACAGCCCGGACTGCACCGGATGAGGACCGTGGCACGGTAAGGGACGAGCGCGAAGCCAACCCGGCGCGAGATGCTGCCCATGCTGCCGGTCAGCCAAACAGCTCGCAGCCGAATCCAATCCAACAGCGTGTCTCCTCGGCTGACCGAACAGACGGCGATGGCGAGGGCCCGGTGTCCGATTCCCGAGGACAGGAAGCGGTCGCCGAGGCTTCAGCACGTCCGATGGCCGGCCATCGGGGCCTCGCCATGACCGGAGAACTGGAGGCAATCACCGGTGATGGCACAGACCAGTTATCCGAGCACCCGAGCTCGGTGCCTGTTGCCGACAGACTCAGTGACAGCCAGGGTGAATCGCCTTCGCTTGCGGATACCTGGTCGACAACCGTTCGGTCTGGTGACGTCGCAAGGCTCGGGGTCGCCGCATCGGACGGTCCCGCTGCCTTGACCAACCCGCTATCGACCTTGACGGTGGATGCACTCAATGGGGCCTCTAGCAAAGATGCACTTGGCCAACACGCGGCGAGCGAAGATGGCGCAGCCGAGGATCTGAGCCCGACCGTCGGTCTGAAAGCGCCGGGGACCGAGGATTGGATACCCACAGACTCCACTGAGGTCTCTACCGCGGACTCCGATGCAGGGCCAGATGCAGGGTTCGACGTCGGCGCGATCGATCAAGGTGGAGCGGACGGAACAACACCCGATGCGACGGGGCCCGGCCAAGACCGCGGTGCATCCGACACCGCCGACGACGGGGCGAATGAAGTTGTCGCCGGAGGCGAAGCCGAAGGTGACCCCCTGACGGCTGACTCGGCTCAAGCAACGCCTCGCACCGAGAACCCGACCAGGATCGATGCTGACGGCAACAGGCTGGCAGCGGTCAATGGCAAGGATCCTGTGGGGCCGACCCAGTCGGCCACCCCGACTCAGGCGCTGTCATCGGAAAACCTCGACGCTGAAACCCGATCGGCACTGTGGCAACAGCTCGAAGGGGCGTTGGGTCGAGCCCGGGCTGGTCTTGATGGCAACGAGGTTCGCATTCGGCTGCGTCCAGCCGATCTGGGCGAGCTGCTCGTTCAAGTTCAGACTCGTGGCGAGCACGTCACCGTGCGATTGGTTGCAAGCTCCGAGGCGGCTCAACAAGCCCTTCTCCTGGATCGGCAGCGGCTGACGGCTGAATTGGTCAAAGCCGGTTTCAGCGACGGATTTGTGGACGTCAGCCAAGACGACCTCGCCGGTCGAGATCAACGACAGGGCGATCAGGGTGGCTCATCGTCGAGCAACTCGCTGTTTCCCACCGGAGCCGTGGCCGAACTCGATTGGCGCACAGACCAACCGCTCGAGCGACTGCCGACAAACGTCGGTCGCCAAAGCTCGGTCAACGTGACGCTCTGACTCCCTTGCTCTCCTACCCCTGGCTCTCTGGCCACTCGACTTTCAAGACACATTCGATCTCCAAAGGAACCTCATGACACCCACCATTTCCAACAAAGTACAACCAAACAGCAGCCTGCGAGAGCTGGCCGCCCAGACATCGGTGTCCAATGCGCCCTCCAGCTCATTGGACAAAGACGCGTTTCTCAAACTGCTGGTTGCTCAGCTGCGATTCCAGGATCCGCTCAACCCGAGCGATCCAGCCGAGTTCATGGCGACCACCGCTCAGTTCACCACCATCGAGAAGCTCGACGAGCTGACCAAGCAAGGTGCCAGCAACGCCATCGTCACCGGCCTCAGCATGGCTAGCTCGCTGGTTGGTCGCACCGTCGACTACCTCGACCCTGACGATGTGCGGCAATCGGGCGTCGTGTCCAGTGCCCAGGTGATTGATGGCCAGGTGAAGCTCGTGACCGACAACGGCACCATCGAGATGGACGCCGTCGTCGGGATCGGCCGCACTTCGAGTTGACAGTTCCACAGCAGCCAAGGCCGTTCGCGGCATCTCCAACGAAACAACTCAACGAACAACAAAAAGCGAGGAAAACGAAATCATGATTCGTTCCATGTATGCAGCGGTATCGGGTTTGCGGGCCCACCAGACGATGATGGACGTCGTTGGCAACAACATTGCCAACGTCAACACCAACGGCTTCAAGAAATCAAATGTCATCTTCCAAGACATCCTGAGCCAAACGATCAAGGGGGCAAGCGCTCCCAACGACATCGTTGGCGGCACCAACAGTGCACAAATCGGGCTCGGGGCCCAAGTCGGATCGGTCGCACAGAACTTCCTCCAGGGAGCTCTACAGAGCACCGGTCGTGACCTCGACCTGGCGATCCAGGGAGACGGATTCTTCAACCTCGAACAGGATGGGCAACAGCGCTACACCCGGTCTGGGGCCTTCTTCGTAGATGCGAATGGGAACCTGGTTGGGGGCGAGGGTGGATTCGTTCAGGGTTGGACCGCCGATGAGGACGGTGCCATCAATATCTCGGGCGAGGCCGGACGGATACGGATTCCAGCGGGCGAACAAATTGCGCCGATTGTGACGTCGGAGATCAGGCTCGGTGGCAACCTGCCATCCGACTCCAACGTTGGAGATGTCCACATCACAAGCCTGAACGTGTTCGATGCCCAGGGGGCTACAGCCGATCTGACACTCACCTTCACCAAAAGCGCCATCAACACTTGGCAGCTGAGCGCGACCCACGGAGACCCTGCAACACCGGTCGCGATTGCGGATGGCACAATGTCGTTCGACGCTGGTGGTCAGCTCGTCGGCCCCGCCGACTTCGACGCCAATATCGCTGCGGGTGGAATTCCCGGACTGGGTGCCATCTCGATTGCTGTGGGAGGAGAGCGCGGCGGCCCGGTAACGCAGCTCGCAGCTCTCGGCTCCGTGGCCGCGATCACTCAGAACGGTTCCGCTACCGGTCAGCTTTCGGGTGTGACCGTCGGGCAGGACGGTGTCATTACTGGCTCATACAGCAACGGTCAGGTCAAGGCCATCGCCCAGGTCGGGGTGGCGTCGTTCGCCAACCCCGAAGGCCTCGAGCGGGTTACAGGAACGAAGTTCCTGGCTTCGGCCAACTCGGGCTTGGCCCAGCTCGGTACTGCGGGTTCAGGTGGTCGAGGGCAGGTGGCGCCCGGGTCGCTCGAGATGTCGAACGTTGACCTGGCTGAGGAGTTCACCAACCTCATTCGCACCCAGCGAGGCTTCCAGGCCAACTCGCGGGTGATCACAACGTCGGATGAGATGTTGCAGGAGATCGTGAATCTGAAGCGCTGATGTAGCTCAGCGTCGCCTCATTTGGGGCGGCGCTCTCATACCCGGATTCAACGAGTCCGAAGCTCGAAGTCAAGCCCTTCCCTGTGGGCCGTGCCCCTGGAGTTCTCTCGTGACAGATCTCAACACCTCGCCGCCACCGTCGCCGACTCTCGATTCGCTGTTCGTCGAAGTCGAATCACTCCCGTCTCCTCCGGTGACGGTGTTGGAAGTAGTCAGGCGCTCCGACGACCCCGACGTTCAGCTTCCAGAGCTGGCGAAGCTCATCGAGTTCGACGTCGCGTTGGCCGTTCAGATCCTCCGAGTCGCCAACTCTGCGCTCTACTCACCGGTGAGCGAGATCACCACGATCGAGCGGGCGCTCACCACACTTGGGTTGCGTTCGGTGCGGCTCTTGGCTTTGTCAGCATCGCTTCGGATGCTGATTCCAGATCAGGTTGACGCCTTCGACACCTCTGAGATCCGAAGACGCATGGTGATCAACGGAAGCCTGGCTCGTAAGTTCGCGGTGGCCATCGACCGGTCGCAACAAGATGAGGCGTTCGTTGCCGGCCTCCTGACCGGACTCGGTCCCGTGGTGCTGGCCAGCAAGGCACGGGAGATCTGCGATCAACTTGTCAGCGAAACGGGCAAATGGCCAAACATCGAGGCCCAGCGGGAGTTGCTTGGCTTTAGCTGTGATGACATCACGGCCAACTTGTTGCGGGATTGGGCCCTGCCAGCATCTCTCTGCAGCGCGATTGAGGGACGAACCTCGCCCGCCCTGGAGGACGATTCAACGCTGCAGAGGTGCTTGCGGTTGAGCTTGTTGGCCGAGGATTTGCTGTGCGGCCCCGATCCCGGTTCCGCCCTCGGTGAACTGCACAAGGCCACTGAAGCCGAGTTGGGAATGTCGGCCGAGGAGACGAACGAGTGGCTGGTGGAGGCCGAACCATTAGTCGCCCAAGCTGCTGAATTGCTCCAGTTCCAATTTCCCCAGACTCAGGCCTACCCCGAGTTGCTCGTCGAGGCGACGCTTCGCATGCAGCAACTCGCGCTCGAGGCTCATACGACGATTGTCGAAGGTTCCCGCGAACTCGAGGCAATGACGAAGCGCAATCAGCGGTTGAAACACGAGGCCTCGACCGATGCGCTGACTCAGTTGGCCAACCGGGGACACTTCGATGAAGAGCTGGCGACCCAGTTGCTGGAGTCCCGCGCCTCCGTAGGCACGGGTGCCGTTGGTCTTCTGATCATCGATCTCGATCACTTCAAGGGGATCAACGACGCGTACGGCCACTCGGTCGGAGATGAACTACTCAGGTCCGTTGGTGATCTTCTTCGGAAACAACTGCGGGGCGACGATCTGCCCGCTCGATTCGGCGGCGATGAGTTCGTCGTTCTTCTGCCGCGAACCGACCTGGCAGAGCTCGAACTTGTGGCCAACCGGCTTCTTACTAATCTGCGGGCCATCGAATTCACCCTGCCAAGTGGTGAACCCTTGCAGTTC
Organism: Acidimicrobiales bacterium; assembly: GCA_047638695.1. Lineage (GTDB taxonomy): Bacteria > Actinomycetota > Acidimicrobiia > Acidimicrobiales > SZUA-35 > JAHECQ01. The sequence continues at coordinate 91,641 of JBLINY010000005.1, forward strand.
ACCGTCAGCATGGGCGGCGCCCTTAGCGGCGAGGCCAAGAACGAAACGGCCACGACGTTGTTGCGTCGGGCAGACGAAAGGCTGTATCAGGCAAAGCGTCAGGGTCGTAACCAGCTGAGTTTGATCTGAGTGGCGATGATTACCCGATCCGTCAACGCGATCGACGTCAGTACCCAGGATGACTTGCGCGACGCTGACCTACGTGGCGCCAACCTGCAGGGAGCCGATCTTGCTGGTCGGGACCTGAGCGGAGCCGATCTCTCCGGTGCCGACCTGTCCCGCGCCCGGCTGGCGGGCGCCAACCTTCGTTCTGCAACCCTGCGAAGCGCGGTGCTTGACGGCACTCAACTCTTGGGGACTGATCTCACCGAAGCGGACCTCACGGCGAGTTCGGCTCGAGGAGCAGTGTTCGGTCAATGCGATCTGACTGATGCAGCGTGTTTCGGGGTCGACTTCACCGATGCCAGCCTCTCGGGAGCCACGCTGCGTCGGTCCGACCTCCGGGGCTCGACTCTTGATGGGGCCCGACTGCTCGGATCTGATCTGACCGACGCGGACCTGTCGCGAGCTTCACTCAAGAACACCGATCTCGCTGCGGCTCTCGTAAAGGGGGCCCTCTTTGTCTCGGCCGATCTTGCCGGATCGAGTCTCCGGGGGATCCGCGGCTTCGAGGAGGCGAATTGGCTCGATGTTGTCGTGCTCGACATCGACTTTGCCGGGGCGTATCTCGTACGCCGAGTCATCATGGACCAGAACTACCTGCACGAGTTCCGTAGCCGAGGTGGTTACCATGAACTGACCTACCGCCTGTGGAAGATGACGTCCGACTGCGGCCGCAGCTTTGCCCGTTGGGGTGCTCTCACTGCCCTTCTCGCCGTTCTATTCGCGCTTGCCTTTACCCAGGTGGATGTCGACTATGGCGATCACGAGACCGCGCTGTCGCCGCTCTACTTTTCTATTGTCACCCTGACGACGCTGGGGTACGGCGATGTGCTGCCGGCCTCGATTGCTGCCCAGATTCTGGTGCTGATTGAGGTGGTGGTGGGCTACGTCATGCTCGGTGGGGTGCTGAGCATCTTTGCGACTCGGATGGGTCGTCGGGCCGACTAACGACCTCCTCTAAGTAGAGCCCGCCCTCAAGGAAGGCCCTTCCTCCAAGGAAAGACTGACATGATTCGAAAACTTCTCTCCCGCCGCTCCAGCCCACCTCGCATCGCCCACGACACCATCGACTTTACGGCGGCGCTGGGCGGCTACGAGCCTCCGAGTTTCCCTGTGGTGGTGGCCCAGGCGCTCGAACTTCTGGGAGACCCGGCAAGCGATATGTCTGCCGTTTCGGCTCTGGTCGAACGAGACCCGGCCGCCTCAACGCGCGTGCTTCGGCTAGTGAACTCGGCCTCCTTTTCGCCTCGATCGACGGTAACGAGTGTCCATCAGTCGGCGGTCATGTTGGGACGAAATCAGCTTGAGGCACTGCTCATCTCGGTCGGAGCCCACAACGCACTCCCGAAGTCTGGTGGTCATGGCTTCGACCACTCGCGCTTTTGGGTGACCTCGGCTCGACGTGCCGTCCTGGCCAGCCTCGTCGCCGAGCGCACCGACCCCACTCGCCGTTCTGAGAACTTCACCGCTGCGCTGCTTCAGGACATGGCGGTCCCGGTTCTTGCCAGCCACGACGAGCGCTATGGCGATCTACTCGTCCATTGGCACAACTCGACCGAGGATCTCGCTGCGCTGGAGACCGACAACTACGG
>JBLINY010000006.1:0-86532 GCA_047638695.1 Acidimicrobiales bacterium
CGAACGGCTGGAGCGGCGAGCCGAACTCGAAGAACTGGTTGCGGGCTGGACTACCGGTCAGGACCCCACGGAGCTGCAGGAACAACTTCAGTCCGAGGGAATCGCGGCCCATCAGGTGCAGAACTCGGGCCGGTGTATCGCCGACCCACAACTGGTGCACCGCGAGCATTTCCGGCAGGTGCCACACCCGGTGTACGGCCACAGCTTCGTCGAGGCTCCGAGCTTCACCCTCTCGCGTTCGAATTTCGGGCCGCGCTGGGCCGGCCCGACGCTCGGGCAGCACACGTTCGAGATCTTGACCGAATTCCTGGGCTACGACGGTGACAAGATTGCCGACCTCGCCGTCGCCGGTTGTCTCGAATAGATCCGGCGCCAAAGCTACGGTCAGCGTCGTGATCGGAAGCTTCGCGAAAGTGATGGATCTGAAGGCCGAAGGCGAAGAGGTGTTCGTCGCGCCACCGTCGCCCGACCAAGGGCTCCGAACCTACGGCGGACAAGTCGTCGCCCAGTCGCTGGGTGCGGCCCAGCGGACGGTTTCCGCCGACCGGGCCGTGCACTCGATCCACTCGTACTTCCTCAAGGCCGGTCGAGCGGCCGAGCCCACCGAGCTGAGGGTCGAACGACTCCGAGATGGACGCTCGTTCAGCCAGCGCCAAGTCGTTGCGCTCCAGGACGGCGCCGAGGTGATGCGGAGCCTGATCTCGTTCCACCTACCCGAGGAAGGTCTGGAGTGGGAGGAGCCGATCACCATCGATGTTGCTCCGCCAACGAGCGAACAGCCCTCTACTGACTACAACGCCTCTACCGACTACAGCCGCTATACCGACTACAGCGACGTCATAGAGTCGGCCCTATCCGTCGCCGAGCACCCGTGGCCCGGTCGGGTTCGCCCGATGGACGTCCGTTACGTCAACCCAACGACGCCGGTGGAGGGTCAGCCGGTGACCGAACCGCAGCTGATGTGGATGCGGGTTCATGGCCCTCTGGGAGACGATCGAGCGCTCCACGACGCAGGGCTTGCCTACCTTGCCGATCTCGGGATGAATCCGGTGATTCTGTTGCCCCACGGCTACAGCTGGCGAGACGAGCGGATCACCGAAGCCAGCCTCGACCACACCATGTGGTTCCACCGCCCGGCCAAAGCTGACGAATGGCTGTACTACGACCAACGAGTCGAGTCGACATCGGGCGGTCGGGGCCTGGCCAGCGGCCGCTTTTACGACCTCGACGGCCATCTTGTCGCCACCTGTATGCAAGAAGGCCTGATGCGCTGGAACGACTGACCGGCTGGAACGACTGACCTCTATTGAGCCAGAAGGCCGCCATCCACGGGCAACTCGACCCCCGTGATGAACGAGGCTTCGTCGCTGGCCAGGAACAGGTTGGCGTAGGCCACTTCTTCCACCCGGCCCTCGCGTTGGGCCGGAACGGCGGCGATCCTGAGGCGGCGCCCCTCGGGGTTGGCGACCTGCGTCGAATTTTTCATCGGCGGCATGATGCCTGGATGTACCGAATTTACGCGGATGCCGTCCGCTGCGAACTGCACAGCGGCTGACTTTGTCGCCACGCGTATGGCCCCCTTGGCTGCGTTGTAGCCCATGTGCACGTGCGGCTGGCCAACCATTCCTGAGATCGACGAAACGTTCACGATCGCGCCCCGCTCGGCCTTCTGCATGACAGGGATGACCGCCTGCATGCCGAGGAACACCCCCTTGGCCACGACGTCCATCTGCACATCCCAGGTATGGGTGTTCATCAGATCCGTCGTGCTACCGCTGATGCCGGCGCTGTTGACCAAGATGTCGATCTGGCCGTAGGCCGAAACCGTTTCGGAAACCGCGCTGGCCCAATCAGCCTCGCTCGAGACATCCAGCTTCAGGAAACGGGCTTCGCCCCCGGCAGCAACAATTTCGGCGGCCACTGCGGCACCGTCGTCCACGGCCACGTCGGCGACGATCACCTTGGCGCCTTGGTCAGCGAAAATCTTCGCAGTTGACGCCCCCATGCCGCTTGCAGCACCGGTAATGATCGCGACCTTGTCTTTCAAACGCATCTTCGTCTCCGTGTCACTGGCGGGACCATGACCATAGGAAATCCTGCGAGACCGCACACTTTGGCAACATCCGACTGCCCGTAGAGGAACCGGCCGCAACATCGACTTCAAAGCACAAGCCGAACAAGTCCGTTTTGTTGCCATCGAGGGCATCGGCCAGCCGGCGAAGCCCCCGTGGCAAACCGCACATCCCGATTCCACGACCGCAGCAACAGCTGGTCTCGGCGGAGTCGCAGCCGCTCTTTCGGGCCGGCACCTCGACGCCGCCGTTGTTGAGGGAATGCTTGCCGATGTACGCCTTCTACAACGGCTCGCGGTCGGCGTTGTGACTGCGCTGACCCGAGCCGCGTTGGCCAACTCCAGCAACGGCCAAGGTCCCGTTGCCGAAGAAGCTCTCGGAGGCGGCGGCACTGTTGGCCGCACCGAAACCCAAGCCGAAATCGAACGAGCCCGCGTTGTCGAACGATTCCCAACCGTGGCCGTCGGTGTTGCCGCCGGGTCAGTCCACACCGGCAACGTCGACGTGCTTGCCCGTCTGACCACGCGGATGTCTGACAATGAGATCAGTGTCCTGACAAAACGGGACAACCGCATCGCCGAAGCCGCCGCACGACTAAGCGAAGACAGCTTCCGCAAACGCGTGCAACGCATGCGAGACACGGGATCAACCCGAGCAAACGTGTCGCTGCTGGTGCTGGCTGACTTCGCCAAACCCTCGAAACCGGACCCCACAAACACACCATCGCCGAAACCGAAGACGGCACCAAGCTCAACCCCGCCACCATTGGCCGACTCTGCTGCGATGCCGGCCTCAGACGTGTGGCTGTTCTGCCCGATGCAAACGTGCAGGTGTCCCACTCGGGCAGGACGGCCACACCAGCCCAAAAGGCAGCGTTGCGGGCCATGTACGACAGCTGCCCCATCAGCAACGCCCCCTGGAGCCAGGCCCTTGTGGCAACCGGCGTCGACGCTGATCAGCTGGTCAGCTGGTCAGCGCGGCATCATGGGTTGATGCCTGAACTCATCCCCAGCCCATCAATCGTTCCCGGCGTTGAACCCAAGTTGATCGAGGAATTTGTCGGCCAGGTCAACACCGGAACCCAAAGCCAAAGCGTTGCTCGCATGGTCGCTCCGGGCGGATGGGACGAGCCAGGCCAGCGGCCCCAGTTCGACGAGATCACGCTGGTGCTCCACGGCTTGGTCCGAGTCGAGACCGAGAACGGAACGATCGACGTGGTCGCCGGACAGGCGCTGACGGCTGCCGCCGGTGAGTGGGTTCGGTACAGTGCCCCCAACGACGATGGCGCCGAATACATCTCGGTTTGCACCCCGGCCTTCTCCCCCGACCTGGTCAACCGCGACGCCTAGCGGTTCCCAACCGATTGCCGACGAATACCGGCCTCGACCCGTTCGGCCCAGGGTGACTAGCGTCGGGTGATGGCTACCTTTCAACACGGCGACGTCGAGCTCTACTACGAAGACCACGGCGAAGGCTTCCCGGTGTTCCTCATCGCTCCCGGCGGAATGCGATCGGCCGTTAGTTTCTGGCACGACACGCCATGGAATCCAATCGAACAGTTGAGCGACCGCTATCGGGTGATCGCCATGGATCAACGCAACGCAACCGGCCGCTCACCTGGACCCGTCGCCGCCGACCACGGGTGGGAGACATTCGCCAACGACCAGCTGGCCCTGCTCAACCATTTGGGTGTCGACCAGTTTCATGTGCAGGGAATGTGCATTGGCGGGCCCTACATCATGGGACTCATCAAGGCGGCGCCCGAGCGGGTTGCATCGGCCACCATGTTCCAGACCATCGGCCGAGACAACAATCAGCAAGAGTTCTACGACATGTTCGACAGCTGGGCAACCGACCTCAAGCCCGGCATGCCCGACCTCAGCGATGCCGACTGGACCTCGTTCCGCTCGAATATGTATGACGGCGACGAGTTTCTGTTCACCGCCGATGAGGCCTTTGTGTCGTCCTGCACCACGCCGATGGTGGTGCTGATGGGCCGCGACATTTACCACCCCGAGGTGTCGTCACGAGACCTCGCCCGGCTGGCACCCAACGCCACACTGATCGAAGAGTGGATGCATGGCGATGCCCGCACCGCCGCCATGAGCCAAGTGTCTGACTTCCTGGCCGCCAACACCCCCGACTAGCTGGGGACTTGCCACCCATGCGCACTCACGACACGCTGCCACTCGGCTACGTGATGATGGTGACCAACCCAACGGCAACGCCCGGTGGCCGCTTCGAGCATTCCTGGGCACCAAGGCTGATGCCTACGAGTAACGCCCCGCCTACCCATGGTGCGAATAGAAGGACAACGCATGAGCACTTCTGAAACTGAGACCGAGACAGGCACAGATTCTGAGACCAAGACACTGTTGCACGTCGGCCTGACAGTGAGCGACATCAAGGCCAGCGTCGGGTTCTACCGGGACGTGGTCGGCATGACCGTGAAATCGGAGTTCACCGGCAAGAACGACTGGTTCGACGAGCTGACGAGCAACCCGGGAAGCGAGCTGAGCGTCACTCACCTTCGGCTCGGCAAGTACGAGCTGCAGTTGATCGAATACCTGGCCGGCGGTGATGTCGACCGGGCGGCGCTCGCTCACAATCGGGTTGGCAGCCCGCACATGTGCTTCCTCGTCACCGACGTTGAAGCAAAGTTTGCCGAGCTGACCGAGCGCGGCGACGTGACGATCACCTCGAACGTCACCGACATCGTGGCCGGTGCTCGCAGCTTCTATACCGAAGACCCCGACGGTGTGCCGGTCGAGTTCGTCCAGCTCCCGCGCCGGGACTGATCGCCGGGTGCTGCCAACCCGAGATCCGGTATCCCACAGCTATGCAAAGATGCGGCCCTTGCCTTACCGGTCGCGCTTATGAACCAGGCGCTCGAACGCAACCTTCGCCTCGTCACCCTGCATGAGATTCTCACCTCGACCGCTCCGTGGGCCGTGGTGTTGGTGCTGTTTACCCGTGCCCGATTCGATCTTGACGGCGCCCTGGCCCTCTCCGGCATCTACTACCTGTGCGTTGTGTTGTTCGAGGTGCCGTCAGGCTGGGCCAGCGACCGGTTCGGTCGAGTTCGAACCCTTCGCTTCGTCGGCATTGCCTGGATGGTGGCCTTCGGCTGCTGGACGGTGGCCGACGACCGATTCTGGATGGTGGCGCTGGGCCAGGCCCTGGTGGCCGCCGGCTACGCCAGCCTCTCGGGCACCGACGTGAGCTTCCACTACGACACGCTCGAGGCGCTGGGTCGAGCCGGGCAGTTCGCCGACCGACAGGCCTCGCTGGTTTCTCGGGGCCGGGTGGTCGGCGCCCTTGGGGCGATAGCCGGTGGTGCCCTGGGACTGATCGATCTCCGGCTGGCCTTCGTGGCCTCGTTCCTGTTGGCCATGACGCAGTTCACCGTCACCTTCGGGTTCACCGACCCTGCCCATACTCAGCACGCCCAGTCGGAAGCGGCCGGGGCCATCTGGACCCAGGTACGCCGCTGCCTCGGCTACCTCACCGACATTCCCCTGCGCTGGGTGTTCGGCTACGGCGTGGCCATGGTGGTTCTTGAACACGTGGCGTTCTCGCTGTTCGCGCCGTGGGTGACCGAAACATTGGGCAAGGCGGCCGACGATCTCGAGTCAACACCGTTCGTGGTCGGGTGTTTCATGGCCATCATCGGCCTCGTCGGGGCCGCCGCCGCCCGGCTGAGCACGCCGGTGGCCCGACGGTGGGGCGTTCGTACCACCTTGGTTGGCCTTGGCGCATTGTCGGCGGTGATCGTGACGGCCATGGCGTTGGCCCAGCATCCAGCAGTTCTGGCGCTGGTGATGTTGCGGTCGGTGCAGGGTGCAGCGGCGCCAATTCTGATCTCAGCCGCCGTCGCTCCGGCCGTGGCCCAACACCATCGGGCCACCCTGCTCAGCCTCAACTCACTTGGCGGTCGCCTGGTGTGGGGCTCGATCCTGCTCGGGCTTTCGACTGATGCCACCAGCGATGTTGCCCCGGTGCTGTTCCGGTTCTCTTCCATCTCGTGGGTGCTGGTGGTGGCAACGCTGGCAACGGCGGTGGTAGTTCACCGCCGTCACGGGCCGGTGCTCATCTAAACCGTGCCTAGAGAAGGCTTGTGGTCCCGGCTTCTGGACGAACAGAGCGGTGACCGGGACAATCGATGGAACAATGGCAGGCAAGCACAAGACGAACCATGGGAGTCGGCTGATGGTGAACCTGCCACTACTAGATATGCCACCGGTTGATTACGGAGCCGACGAAGCGGCCATGGTCGCCTACCGGGCCGAGGGTTTGGACCGGGCTATGGCTCTTGGCAACCGAGGCCCCATCCGTTTCGACGATGACGGCAACCTTGACCAGAGCATCATCGATGCCTACACCGAGCATGGCTTCTACATCCTTACCGGCGTACTCGATGCCGCCGAGCGGGCCGAGATCGAGCGCGACGTTGCCGACATGCTCGATCGGGCGCCAGTAACAAAGGATGCCGCCGTCGACCGTCACGGTCGTCCCGCCTTGGGCGTTGGCCTCGATGGCCGCAACGTGAGCTTCGTCCGACCGCTGTCCGATCCTGTCGGCGGCACCGACGCCTCCTACGGTCGACATCAGGTGAAGATGATCGAGCCCGAAGCCATAGATGGGGCCCCGGAATGGGTGCTCCAACTCGTGCTGGGGTCGCTCCAGTTCTCCGATGCCCTACTGCGGGTTTACGGCCACCCCGACCTGTTGCGGGTAGCCGAAGCCATCAACGGCCCCGACTTCACACCGTTCAACGAGGCGCTATGGATCAAGCACCCCTACCTCGGTGGCTCGGTGTCCTGGCACCAGGACGGCTGGACCCATTGGGATTCGCCCGAGCTCGATGCCCACAGCCATGGCTTCAACTTCATGGGTCAGTTGTATGGCTGCGATCCGGCCAACGGTTTGTGGGTAGTGCCGGGGTCGAACCGGATGGGCAAGATCGACATCACCGCGCTGGCCACCGAAGCCGGATCCGACCGGCTGGCCACCGCTGTCCCGATGGTGTGTGACCCAGGCGACTTCGCCATCACCAGCCGCCAGGCCATCCACGGCTCGTTCGCCAACACCAGCCCCAACGCTCGGGTCACCATCAATATGGGCTTCCACCGTCGAGCCTCGGTGCTTGGTGTCACTGGCGGCGGAGTGCACAACGACGTGTCGGTTTACGACGAGGCCCGCATCGACCGTCGGGCCGAGGCCATCGCCTATGCCATCGACGCCAGGGCTCAGCGATACCCCAACGAAGAGAGCTACGTGTATCAGCCGTTCGTTGGCCGAGAAGACCAGTACCGGTGGAATGACATGGCCCGGGTGCAACTGGCCGACTACAACCTGCTGGACCTAGGCATCTAAAACCTGCCACTACCGACAGTTCGCAGCTACAGCTCAACACGGACCGGAGCATCCGTGTCATCGTGCGTGCGTGCTCCCGTCACCCGTAGACCTGACCCGAGCTGTTCGAAACACGGTGGTGACGACCCCGACCGGGTTGTTCTCGCACGGTCCGACTCCCCTCGAGCACACACTCGATCATCTCGGCGACCCCGGCCTGCTCGGGCCCGACTCGGTATCGTGGAAGGTGCTCGGCGACGCCGCAGTTTTCGTTGGCGGCATCCGCGCCTTGCTGGTGCAATCGGCTCACCCCGAGGTCGTTGCCGGAGTCGAAGACCACTCGACCTACCGGTCAGACCCCCTTGGCCGGTTGTCGCGAACTTCGGTATACGTCACCGAGACCACCTATGGCTCGATGCCCGAAGTGGAGGGTGCGGTCAACGTCGTCCGACACGCCCACCAACCGGTCACGGGTACTTCAGAGCGAAACCGGCCATACAGCGCCGCTCGTCCGGAGATGGCGGCTTGGGTACACAACGTGCTCACCGACTCTTTCCTTGCCGCTTATCAGGCTTTCGGTCCCAAGGCGCTTACCGCCGCCGAGGCCGATCAGTTCGTGTCTGAACAGGCTCGGATCGGAGCGCTGCTGGGCGCCGCTCCCCTACCCGAGACTGAAGCAGGCCTCGCCGCTTGGATCATTGACCATCCCGATCGAGCATCGACGACCGGTCAAGCCAACGCCATTGGTTTCCTCCGCAGCCCACCGCTGTCACCGCCCGTCAAGATCGCCTACCGCCTGCTGTTCGAGGCTGCAGTCACCACCATTCCGGCGGAAGTCCAGGAACAGCTCGGACTTAGCCATTCGGCACGAGCACACACGATCGGAAGATCTTCGACGCGTTCGCTGCGGTGGGCGCTCGGCGCCTCTCCCGCCTGGCAGCTGGCCTTGGTCCGGTGCGATGCCCCTATCCCGTCCGGTCTCTTTCGAAGCCCAGCCCCAAGACCTCAGACCACTGGCGCACCGGCTTGATGGCCTTCGCACGTTCTGCAGCATCCAGCCGACCCCAATCAGCCGAATACCTTTGAGTAGTCATCCCAGCGAAGAAGGTGTTCCCTTGCCGGCCTCTCAGTCGCTCACAATTCCCGTCGCCGATTCAACAACGTCACCACCGTGCGCCGCCATGAGTTACCTGTTCTTCGGCCCGGACCGAAAACGACCTCCCAGCCGACGACGCCGCGAAACACTCGCCGTCTCACTGTGCGTCACCTGCCCCTACCTGGTGGCCTGCCGTGACCTCGGCCCGCTGAACAAAGAACACGGGATCTGGGGCGGCGAAACCGAAGAAGATCGAGCCCTTGCCGGGTTCCCTCCCGCTTCTTCCAGCCGCCGCGCCGTCATTGCGGCGAGGGCCGAGTCCGACATGGCACGACACGCCTACGCGGGATGAACCAACCTGCCGCTCCCGTTGTTGTCGTTGGCGCTGGCCTCGCCGGATTGTCGTGCGCTGTGGCGCTCGACCAGGCGGGCGTGCCCGTCACCGTCCTCGAAGCCAGCGATGGCGTCGGCGGACGGGTACGGACCGACAGCGTCGACGGATTTCGCCTCGACCGCGGGTTCCAGGTCGCACTCACTGCCTACCCCGAACTCCAACGTCAGTTCGACGTAGACGCTCTCGACTTTCAAACCTTCGATCCTGGCGCCCTCGTCTGGCGCCAAGGCAAAGGGACAGCAGTCTCCGACCCCTTCCGCCTGCCGCTGAGCGCACCGTCGACCGTGCTCGCACCGATCGGTTCGATCAAGGACAAGGTTCGTATCGCTCTTCTTCGTGCCCGGCTTCGCCGCGTTGACGCCGCCAGCCTGCTGCAGGGAGAAGACGTTACAACGGCCGACGCACTGCGCCAGGCCGGATTCTCCGACGACATCATGCAACGATTTTTCCGCCCGCTCGCCGGGGGGATCCAACTCGATCCCGATCTGCAGGACAGCCGCCGCATGTTCGATGTGATCTTCCGCATGCTCGCCGATGGCGACTCCGCCGTTCCCGCCGTGGGCATGCAGGCGATACCCGATCAGCTCGCCGCCCGGCTGCCCAAGAACACCATTCAATTCGATGCAACCGTGATGGCAGCAACCTCGACCACGGTCGCAGTTCGCGGAGCTGACGAGATACCAGCAGCCGCGGTCGTCATTGCGACCGAAGGCCCAACTGCGAGTCGCTTGCTCGGCCTCAGGCCCGTGCCATCGAAGGCGGCGGGGTGCGTCTATTTCACCGCAGACGAAGCACCAACCGATTCGAAGATGGTGATCCTCGACGGAAGCGGCGACGGACCGGTCCTGAACGTTGCCATCATGAGCAACGTTGCCCCGCTCTATGCCCCTGCCGGCAAACATCTCATCGCCGCCGCGCTGCCGGGTGTGACTAACGGAGACCTCGAAGTCCTGAGTCGCCGGCAGCTGAAGAGCTGGTGGGGCCCTCAGGTAGACACGTGGACCCATCTGGCCACGTACCAGATCCCGCACGGCCAGCCGGGCCAGGCCCCACCGTTCAACCCGAGACAGACGGTGACCCTGGCCGATGGCCGGTTTGTGTGCGGCGACCACCGCGACACGGCATCAATCCAGGGCGCCCTCTTCTCGGGCCGCCGATGCGCCGCCGCCGTCATGGCTGCCCGCTGAGCATCATCCGCTAAACAACAGCCCAGAAACAACAGCCTGGGAAACAACAGGGAGTCGGCCTGTTCGACGTGTCAGACTCAGCCGATGCCAGGAGGATCGAACTATCCGGGACCAGCCACCGCTCTGGAGCTCTACCGGGCTCTCGTCGACTCAATCGAAGACGGCGAGATCAGGGGGGCGAAGAACCCCTACACCTCACGCAACGGGAACATGCAAAGCTTCCTGGATGCCGCCGGCACGATGGCAATCCACCTTTCGCCCGAGCTGGAGGCCGAGTTCCGATCGCAATACGAGAGCGGGCCGGTGATCCAACATGACCGCACGATGCAAGGCTATTCGTCGGTACCGACCGAGCTTTTGGAAGACACCGAGGGGCTGCGCCAGTGGTTCGACCGGTCCTGGGAGTGGATCGGCACGCTGAAGCCCAAACCAACAAAGAAGCCCAATGCTAAGAAGGTCAGTGCGAAGAAGGTCCGAGGCAAGACGAAGGCAGCCGGTTAGCTCACTTGCAGTACGACGTACATGACCTTGAGTATCTCGCCGAACTCCTCGTTTTCGGGCAGATACGGCGTGGGGTCAGACACCGACACCAGTGTGCACGCACCCCCATTCTCAAGGTTCTGTAGCACCGTCTCATAGTCGCGTTCGACATAAATGTCGTCGCGTTGGCTGAACACAACCAGACCCCCTGAGGCGACGAGGCGACAGAATTCGCGCAGTATGGCTTCGGTGTCGGGGACGTAACTCAAGACTCCGACGCACTGAAGACCACCGAACTCGGCCGCGCCATAAGAAAGTGGAAGCTCGTGGAGATCGACCTGATCGAGTCGAAGGTACGCGGCGGTTTTGTGGGCCAGGTCAAGCGAACTCTGCGAGATGTCCACGCCGGTTATTTTCTGGAACCCCGCCAGTTGCAAAGCGACCCCCGACAGTCCGGTCCCACAGCCGACGTCCAGAATTGTTGCATCGGCCGAGACACCTCCGGCCAACAGATTGGCCGCGACCGTTGGGGCCTCGTAATTCCACGCCGCGAGATCCCTGTCGTACTGGCCGGCCCAGTCGTCGTAGTACTGCTTGATGTCCGCACTGCTGGCGTTGGCGCTGAGAGCATTGAGCCCGCTCCGGTCACCGACCTGCTCATCTTGCGACATCATTGGTTCCGATCTCAAGGCCGATGGCTTGCTGGTAGCGCCTCGACGGTAGTCGCCAGCCCTAGCGACCTAAAGCTCCGCTCTGCCCTACGGTCGAGAGCATCGGCGAACGGATCGCTCGTCGGACAAGCGCCGCACCGGCAACCGATCTAGGCTTTCGATAGGAGCAATCGCTCCACCAGATGACGCGGCATCGTCGGCAGTCAGTGGAAATCGCAAGGCCAGCCAGTCGCCAGGCCAACACCGCCTCGTTGTCGAAACGACATCTGCAGAGGAAACGCGATGACAACTACAATCAACACCAACAGCCAGGGTGTCGCCATCGGTGGCTACGACCCGGTGGCCTACTTCACCGATCAACGGGCCAGCATTGGCCACGTCGAGTTCACCGAGGAGTGGCACGACGCCAGCTGGCGCTTTACCACCGCCGAGCACGCGGCCCAATTCGCCCAAGAACCCGAGAAGTACGCCCCGGTGTTCGGAGGCCACTGCGCCTTCGGGGCCTCGATGGGAAAGACCGTCGGGGGCTCGCCCGAACAGTGGCGAATCGTTGACGGAAAGCTCTGTTTGCTCAAGAGCGGCTCGGTCAAAACGCTGAGCAAGGCATTCACCGGCAAGATCACCAAGGCCATCGAGGCCGACGGCTAGGCGGTCGGTTGGTCGGGTGGTCCGGCGGGGCCACTCAGCGAAACTTCGACCGTCAGCCGAACTTCGACAGTCAGCCGAACTTCGACAGTCAGCCGAACTTCGTTCTTGGCCTCGCGAGTGCTTCGCCGTCAATCTCGAGGTCGACCTTCTCGTTGTAGAAACATACGAGTCCGGCGACGTCTACCGACTCGGGCAGTGGGGTGCGATAGCCCCAAGCCAGGTCGGGGTGTGTCGTGCCGTTCACCTCAACCGTCCAGTAGTTGGCCCAACCTTTGTATGGACAGCCGCTTGAAGACTCGGTCGGGACCAACAGATCCATCCGAACATCGGTCTTCGGCAGGTAATAACGGGGTGGTAGGCCGGTCTCATAAAGCACCCTGGCCCGCGACGAGTCGGCCAGCTCAACACCGTCAAGTGACACCCTGACCCGACGCGACGAGGCGAGCACGTCGACCCGCACCTCTGGACTCCGGGGGTGGACAAAGACCTCAACGTCTTCTTCGAACCAGCCATCGAGACGGTCGAACTCGATCCGTACCAAGTCTCGAAGCTCCTCGACCGGCGAGTCGACCTGACGCCATGCCCCCCCGCGATAGCGACCCCATCCACGACTAGGTCGTGACCGACCCCGTCGCCTCTGCTGGGCGACCGACGAGTCTCGCCGTTCGGCACCAGCTCGGCCGCTATTTCGTTTACGGGGAAATACCACGCTGGGTAGTAGGGAACTTCCCAGACGAAGCGACTGGATCGGCTGTCGACGATCGTGCGTCCCTTCCACATGCCGCGAATCCACCTCGGGTTCGGCTCGATGCGCACACGCGGGTTCGATTCGCTCATGAACAAGACAACGTTGCCGGACGCCGCCTGATTCCGTCCGGCGAATGATGACCCTGCTAGTTGGTGTCCCGCCGGTAAAGCAGGACGGTTCCGATGATCAGTGCAACCGCGGCGTAACTACCGAAGACGAGGGCATCTTCAGTTCTGGTTAGCGCAGCGTTCAGCCTTTCTGCGCTGGCGGTGTCGTCTTCAATGGCCAGCAGGCCATTACCGGCGACGAATGGCAGGAACCGAGAGAACAGCGGATCGACGAACGCGTTCAGAAGATTCTCGACCACCAGCCACCAGACCAGAAGACCGGAGATGGCGGCGGTGCTGTGGCGGGCGATCATTCCCACGCCGAGGCCCAGAATCGATGCAAGGGATACGAAGAGGACGGCCCAAAGGCTGGTGTCGGCAATGGTTGAGGTGTCCCCCGTTTCGATCCCCGCGATCGATGCGCCAACAATGCCGGCGATGAGGCCGGCCGCTCCGAGGACGGCTCCGTAAGCGGCGGCAGTCAGCATCTTGGCTGCGGCGATGACGAGCCGTGCCGGTTGTGCGGTCAGCGTCGGGGCCAGGGTTCCGTGTTGGGCTTCGGAGCTGAAGATCAAGATTCCAGCCACGGCGGCGAAGACGGCGGTGAAGACGGTCGAGAAGGCGAAGACCTCGTCGACGAAGAGCTCACCTTGGTCAGTGACGAAGTTGGCGACAGCCCAGGACACCAGGCCATTGAGGGCGATGGTGAGGGCAAGCACAGCTTTGTTTGATCGGATGGTGGAGAGCTTGATCCATTCGCTGTGGAGGGTTGTCGGTAGGGCTTTCAGCGAGTCGTTTCGTGACCTCGTAGCCGGCTGATAGTTCGTTGGTCGGTAACTGGCGGTGGTCATTGGTCTGTTCCTGGTCTCGATGGTTCGGGTGGTGTGCTGTTGCTTAGGCCGCGGCGAATTCAGCGGACTCGCTCGTCATTTCGAGCAGCGTGTCTTCCAGCGATTTGGAGGTCTCGGTCAGCTCGGTGAGTTGGATCCGGTTGTCGAAAGCGAGCTGGGAGACGCTCGACCTTGTCGCTCCCCTGATCACGAGTTGATGGCCAACGGTTTCAGCGGTGATGTTGTTGGCCGAGAGCAGGCTGATGAGGTCACTTGGTTGGGCCGTCTCGACCACAACCTGGACGTCGTTGAGTGCGGTGATGTCGTTGAGTGGCGCGGCGGCAAGGAGCTTCCCGCCGCCGATGACGACGAGGTCGTCAACGAACATGGCGAGTTCGCTGATCAGATGGCTCGACACGAAGACCGTCCCGCCTCGGTCGGCAAAGTCGCGGAGGTAGTTGCGCAACCAGCGAATGCCGTCGGGGTCGAGCCCGTTTGCCGGTTCGTCCAAAAGCAAGACTTCAGGGTCGCCAAGGAGTGCTCCGGCGAGGGCCAATCGTTGCCGCATTCCGAGCGAGAACCCACCGGCCCGTTGTTTGGCCGCTGTCGTGAGACCGACGATCTCGAGGACGTCCTCGACCCGGCCAGCCGCGATTCCCGATACCGCGGCCATGGCCCTCAGATGGTTGCGGGCCGTGCGGCCGGGGTGCATGACGCGGGCATCGAGCACCGAACCGACGACTCGGGCTGGATGCAGCAGGTCGGTGTAGTTGACACCGGAGTATCGGACCTCCCCGGCGTCGGGCCGCGTGAGCCCGACCATCATGCGCATTGCCGTCGACTTTCCAGCCCCATTGGGGCCGACGAAGCCGGTGACGTTTCCCGCCGCTACCTCGAACGTCATGTTCTCGACGGCGACTCGGTCGCCGTAGTTCTTGGTGATTCCTGAGACTTTGATCATTGGTGTCCTTCTGTCGATCTGGATGGGGCGGTCACCTCAGATGGTGACGACGAGCTTTCCGGCGGCCCGCCCGTCGGTCATGTAGCGGATGGCGTCGGATACTTCGTTCAGTGGGAAGCTCTTGTCGATTACGGGAGTCAGGTCGCCCGCTTCGATGAGGTCTTTGAGCGTCCAGAGGTCTTCGGTCTTGTTGGCGGCGATGAAGTTACGGAGGTTGTGTTTGACGAATGGCGACAGGGCGATCGCCCGAAGCCCACGGCCTGCTCCGCCAGTCCACTTGTTGCCACCTTCACCGCCGACAATCACCAGGGTCCCGGTTGGGGTGAGAGCGCGTCGCAACGACGAGATCGACCGCAAGCCGCCGGTGTCGATGATGACGTCGTACCGGTGACCTAGGCCGGTGAAGTCTTGGAGCTTGTAGTCGATGACATGGTCGGCTCCGATCGAACAGACCATTTCCAGCTTGGTCCCACTGGCGACCCCGGTTACCTCTGCCCCGAGCGCTTTGGCGATCTGCACGGCGAAGGTGCCGACACCGCCCGATGCACCGATAACAAGGACCTGCTGTCCCGGGGCGACTTCTCCCCTGTCTCGCACCGCTTCGAGGGCAGTGAAGGCCGATGTCGGAACGGCGGCCGCCTGCTCAAAAGTGAGGTTCGTCGGCTTTGTCGCCAGTTTGTCTTCGGTTGTGGTTACGTATTCGGCGTATGACCCGTCGGCGGTACCGAAGACGGCATCGCCGACCTGGAATCGAGTGACGTTCTTGCCGACGGCTTCGACCGTGCCCGCCAGGTCCATGCCACGAACCTGATGCTTGGGGGCCCGCACGCCGTAGCCGGCGATGCGAACGGCGTACGGCAGGCCCGTCATGAGGTGCCAAACGCCGGCGTCGACCCCGGCCGCATTGACCTGGACCAGGACGTCGTCGTCGCCGACTGTCGGCGTGGGAATATCTCGAAGCTGAAGCACATCAGCTTCGCCGTAGGTGTCGTGAACGATGGCTTTCATAGTCTTGGCCTCTTGAATAATGGCGGTCGGTGAGGCGCCTGTGGATGTGTCGTCGGCGATTGCGTGGTTCGTCATGGTCTCTCCTCGATTGGGTTGATGAGACTGGCTGGCTTGCTGGAACCAGCGTCGTCCCCAAGAGCATGAGGCGGCCTCGCTCGTTCCTTGATCTCACCCGGGTGAGATGAGGAGGTAGACGAGGCCGTCTCATGCTGTCGACATCGAAGATTCGGTCAACCCAGCGCACCCGTGCTCGGACCTGACTCATCGAAGGAGACACACGATGTCCCACGCTCTCTACAAGCTTGGCCGCTTTGCAGCCCGTCGCCCTTGGACGGTGATTGGTTCCTGGCTGTTCGCTGCCCTCATCATCATCGGGGCATCCTCGGTGTTTGGTCGAGAGCTCACCGACTCCTTCGATGTTCCCGGCCTCGATTCCCAAGCGGCCATCGATCTTCTGTCCGAAGCCAACTCCGAACAGGCCGGAACAACCGCCGAGGTCGTGGTTGCTCCACTCGACGAGTCCGACACCTTCTTCGACGCTCCCGAGGCCCAACAGGATCTGGCTGAGCTTCAGGTAGCACTAGCCGGTCTTCCCAACGTGCTCAGCACGAACGACCTCGCAGGAGCGCTGTCATCCGACCCCCAGACCGCAGTCGCCTCGGGCTCGGTCTCTCCTGATGGCAGGGTCGCCATCGTCCGGCTGCAGTACCCGGCCACTGAGCAACTCGATGTCAGCGATCTGGAGAACCTCAAAGAACTCGTCGGCGAGGCCCGAACTGGCTCGTCGTTGCAGATCGAGATGGCCGGTGAGTTGTTCTTCGAATTCGAAGAAGCGGAGTCTGGCATCGGCGAAATGGCCGGCGTGATTTTCGCCGGTGTCATCTTGTTGGTCGCCTTCGGGTCGCTGATCGCCATGGGTCTCCCCATTGGTATGGCCCTGTTCGGCCTGGCCATCGGCGTCAGCTCGATGTCGCTCATTACCTACATCGTCGACATTCCCAGCTGGGGCCCACAGATGGCCAGCATGATCGGCCTCGGCGTCGGCATTGACTACGCATTATTTCTCGTCACCCGGCACCGAGAGCACTTGGCCCGAGGGATGAGCATCGAGGAATCGGTCGGCCGAGCCGTCGCCACCGCCGGCCAAGCCGTGATCTTTGCCGGCGGCACGGTGGTCATCGCCATCCTTGGTCTGGCGCTGGCCGGCGTGCCCTTCATGACTGCCGCCGGGGTCGCCACTTCGGTCGTGGTCCTCATCATGGTCCTGGCATCTGTCACCCTGCTCCCCGCCTTCCTCGGCGTGTCGGGCCACTGGATCAATCGTCTTGGCATCCACCACAAAAAGACCACCGCGAGCCCCACGGTCGGAGCCGGATGGCTCCGCTGGGGTCAGCATGTCTCGAAGAATGCCTGGACCTACGCCATCAGCGTCACCGTGTTTCTCCTGGCCCTCGCCTCCCCCGTGCTTGGGATGCAGCTCGGAACCGCAGACGACGGCACGAAGTCCGAAGAGCGAACTGAACGTCGGGCCTACGATCTGGTCGCCGACGGCTTCGGGGCAGGGATCAACGGCCCGCTCATCATCGCCATCGACATCTCTGCCGACTCGACCGTGATCGAACCACTCGTCGCAGCCGCGTTGGCTGATGAAGGCATCGCCTCTCTCGCCCCTACTGCGGTCGACTCCGAAGCTGGCGTAGCCACAGTCCTGGCCTTTCCAACCACCTCTCCGCAAGACAGCGAAACGCTCGACACTATTCAGCGATTACGCGCTGACGTCTTCCCATCGGTACTCGATGACAGCCCAGCCCGTGCGCACATTGGAGGCCAGACGGCGACCTCGGCCGACATCGGCGACCGGGTCAACAGCCGCTTGCCGCTGTTCATCACCGCCGTGCTCGGATTGTCCTTCATCCTCCTGATGATGGTGTTCCGATCGGTGCTGGTGCCGCTGAAGGCCGCGCTGCTGAACCTGTTGAGCATCGGTGCCGCCTACGGCGTGCTCGTCATGGTCTTCCAATGGGGATGGGGCGCTGGCCTGATCGGGCTTGAATCGACCGCACCGATCGACCCGTTCATTCCAATGTTCATGTTCGCCGTGCTCTTCGGCCTATCAATGGACTACGAGGTGTTCCTCCTCTCACGAGTGCGGGAGGAATACCTGGCCACCGGCGACAACGACACTTCGGTGATTCACGGCATCGCTAGCACGGCCCGAGTCATCACGTCGGCCGCGCTGATCATGATCTCGGTCTTCGGTGGCTTCATCTTCGGCAACGACCCGACCATCAAGATGTTCGGCCTCGGTCTGGCAACGGCGATCTTCGTCGATGCCAGCATCGTGCGCATGATCCTCGTCCCGGCCACCATGAAACTGATGGGCGACGCCAACTGGTGGCTTCCCGGCTGGCTCGACCGTCTGCTACCGACCATCGACATCGAAGGCGAGGCCGGACTGCCCGACATCGATCTCGAGGCAACCGAGTCGGAGCCGGCCGCTGACGCGGTGCTCGTCTAAGGCGGGGCTAGAGCAGGCCAAGGTCTCGGGCCATCTGGACGGCCGCCTTGCGGCCGTCCACACCAAGTTTGCGGTAGATGGCACTGCAATGGGTCTTGACGGTGTTCACCGACACGAAGAGCTCTGAGGAGATCTCGCGTTGGGACATCCTCGTTGGCAAATACCGCAGCACCGCTGTTTCCCGCTCCGTCAGCGCCTCGACCAGTTCCGTCGCCGGCAACTCAGTTGCATGGGCGATGCTGTGCCGGGACTCGACACGGGCGAGAAGACGGCCGACGATCCCCGGGTCTGCACTCTGGTCGACCATCGCCGTCGCCTCGACCAACAGTGATTCTCCGTCGGTGTCACCGAACTCCAGCAACGTGTCGCCGCATACGGCGAGCACGTAGGCCAGCGCTAAGGCTCCGGGCGCCCGGCGAGCCAGTTCGACGGCATGCTTGGCACCGGCCAGTGCCTCTGGAGCGGCGGTAGCGGTGCTGGCCCGTATCGCATAGGCGGGAGCCATCCGCATGTACGAAGGCATGCTCAACTCGTCCGCTGTCTCAATTGCGGCGATGGCGGCGGCCCTGCCGATGGCCGCACCACAGTCGTCGAACTCGAGCACCGCTTGGTAGACGCAGCTCAGCAGGTGATTGGCCCGGGCGTCTTCTTCAATTGCTTTCTCGACCGCCAGTTCAAGCACTATCCGCGCCTCGGCGGCCTGTCCGGCCCAGACGAGCGTCCCGCCGACCACGACCGAAAGAACCGACGTGTTCGAACTGAGTTGGTCTGTAGCCGACATCTCGGCTGCGATGGCAAGCGCCGAGCCGACATCGCCGCGACCCAACGAGATGTTCATCTTCAGCGGCGTTGTGATGATCGCATCGAAGTCATCAGGGACCAACTCAAGTGTTCTGTTCAACCATTTCTCCGACAACGAGTAGTGGCCATCGATGAATTCGACCCAGCCGTAACAGAGAGCGCACCACGCAACCTGGTGTGCGACGTCACCGAGCTGGTCCAGAATCCCGCGCAGCGTGCCG
The DNA here is from genome assembly GCA_047638695.1 of Acidimicrobiales bacterium. Classification (GTDB taxonomy): domain Bacteria; phylum Actinomycetota; class Acidimicrobiia; order Acidimicrobiales; family SZUA-35; genus JAHECQ01. Next base: position 19,098 of record JBLINY010000006.1, read on the forward strand.
ATCTGACCCTCGGTGATGAGCCGAGGGCCATAGCTATACATCAGACGAGCTGCGTCTCTCGGGCTTCCGGCCTCGAGGTGATGGGTGATCGCTTGACCAATGTCGCCCTGCGACTCGAACCATTCGGCCGCCCGACTATGAAGTTCGGGCAGCCGATCAGGGAACGCCCGCTGCGCCTCGAGACGAAGCAGGTCTCGGAAGAGATGGTGATAGCGAAACCACTCGCCGGTCGAGTCCAGCCCAATCAGCAGCTGGTTGACGTCGGCGGTGCTACGCAACCACTCGCTACCCCCGGCCGTTGCGGTCACCGCATCAACGAGCGAACCATCGAACTGCTCCAGGATCGAAGTCTCCAGTAGCCGTTGACGGTGATCGGCACTGACCTGACGCAAGAACTCGTCGCTCAAGTAGTCGACAACAAGCTTGTCGTCGCCGTGAAACGCGGCAACGAACTCAGCCTGGTTCGTGGACCGGCCAAGCGAGATCCCTGCCAGCACGAGTCCGGCCGCCCAACCCTCGGTCCGCTCCCACAACAGCGCGAGAAGCTCCGGGTCGAGTGACTCCCCTGCCGAACCGAGCAGACCCGACGCCTCGCTGGAATCGAATTGGAGGTCGGAGGCCCGAATCTCGATCATGTGATTTCGGACCCTCAGCCGACCGAGCCGAAATGGTGGATCGACCCTGGTGGAGCAGACGATGGTGATCGCCTCGGGGCAGAGATCGATCAGTCGCTCCATTCCCTCATGTACCGCAGCGTTCTCGATCAAGTGATAGTCGTCGATCACAACAATCAACGGCTCGGCAAGCGCTGACAATTCGTTCACCAACGCCGGGACAACGACGAACTCATCCCCGTTTGAGCCGACGACGGTTTGCCTCAATCTGCCGGCCATTTCGGGCTGGACAAGCCCAAGTGCCGCAACGAGATACGTCCAGAACCGAGCTGGATCAGAATCGCTCGGCTCCAATTGCAACCAGGCGACAGCCTCAGATCGACCCGCCAGCCAGCCCGCCAACAGTGTCGACTTACCTGAACCGGCCGGGGCGCTAGCCAACACCAGCCGCAGCTGGGGCCCAATTCCCGCATCGAGTGCATCGTCCAACCGAGAACGTTTCACCAACCGATCAGGCAGCGTCGGCGGGCGCAGTTTCGTGCCCGCCACGGTGCTGCCGTGCTCGTCCGTCATTGAGTGACCCTACGACGCTCGCGCCCCACCGCCTTGATTAGGGAGCACCGCGGTGACAGATCTCACCCGGGTGAGATCAGACGCTGGGCGATGCCAACTCACACTCCCAGGCGCCATCGTGATGCCATGTCCGAGCCCACCACCTTCCGAATCGTGCTCAGAGGCCGCGCCAGCCCCCGCCTGCTACGGCCGCTGATCGACGACTTCGCCATCAGTTACACGGTGAGCCACAACAGCGTGAGCCACGACACCGACCACGCGGTCGGCGATACAGCGGTCGGCGATACAGCGAGCTGCACGACCAGCCTGGTTGGCGAGATCCGGGACCCTTCGCACCTCCATGGCGTCTTGGCCCACCTCACCTCGGTGAACGCCGAGATCATCTCCGTTGCCCCTCAAAGCCCAGGAAGCACTGCCCCAATAAGCACTGACCCAATAAGCCCCGACCCGAAAAGCCCCATCCCATGACCCCGTCTCGACATTCCATGACCCTGTCCCGACGAAACTACTTCGACGGGCCAGCCAACCTGCTTCTGCTCGGAGCGCTCTGGTCGGGCTATGCGGCCGTCCGCAGCCTGACGGCAGACACGCAACAGTCAGCACTTCGAAACGCCAACCGCCTCCTTGATGTCGAAGCCGCGGTGGGTATCAACATCGAGGCTGCCATGCAGTCTGCAATCCATTGGCCACAGGCATTCGTCGCCGCCAATGTCTATTACTTGCTTCACTTCCCCATCACCCTGATCGTGATGGCCGTGGCGTTTCTTCGCAGCCGCCACACGGTGTTTCCTGTGCTGCGAAACTCGCTAATCGGAGCCACAGCGGTAGCCCTTGTCGTGCACCTGATCGTCCCAATGGCTCCGCCCAGAATGCTCGCCGGGTTCATCGATGCCACCCAGACCTACGGGCCGAACCCGTACGCATTGCCCGGCAGCAGAAGCACCAATCAGTTCGCGGCCATGCCATCAATGCACGTCGCCTGGGCCGCGCTCACCGGCTACGCGATCTGGCGTCTTTCAACGAACAAAGTTGTTCGACTCGTCGGGGCAGTTCACCCACTAATCACTGGGCTGGTCGTCATCGTTACCGGTCACCACTTCGTGGCCGATGCCATGATCGGAGCGGCGCTCGCCTGCACCTTTCTGGCCGGCGCCTTTTTCACCGGCAGCTCTCTCACCGGCAGCGCGTTCCCCATCGCCCGGCCGAGATCCCCCGCGAGCACCGTGAGAGCGACTAAATCACTAGACCATTGGAAGAATCGGCTCAGAACCAAGGGCGACCTGGACGTAGTTCTGACCGGAGAGGTCCCACACCATGGCGGTGTGCTGTACGAGGGCGTGGATGTCACGGAAGTAGCGCTGCATCGGATTGCGTTTGTAGATACCAGCCGCACCGGTGACTTGAACCAGCAGGTCAACCGCTTGGGTGTAGAGGTTCGCCCCATAGGCGGAGTCGCGACGAAAGACAGCCCTTGTCTCCTGCGGCGGGACCTCTTGGGCGACGGCGATCGCCATCATCTGCTCGCAGCGTCTTCGGTAGAGGATCTCAGCAGTATCGATAGCAGCGGCAGCCTCAGCGAACTTGATCTGGACCGGACTGAGTGTTCCGATCTGTTGGCCTGTGTACGTTCCAATGCGGTTCGTCAGAGACTCGCGAGCGTGAGCAAGCGCTCCCATGGCGCAACCAAGGCCGGGCGCGCCTGCGACATAGCCGAACGCCGCAAACACCGGGAGTCGGTAGAGCGGACCGGGGTTCACCTCGGAGCCAGGGGTGGGGCTTCCTTGGGTATTGGTGATCAGCATTCCGCGATGCTCGGGTATTTCGACGTTGTCGACGACCACGTCCTTGCTACCAGAGCCCATGAGACCCGAAGCGTGCCAGGTATCGATCACGCGGTACTCGGACTTGTGCAACAAGACCTGCATGAACTGCGGAGGTTTGGAGTCTTTGTCGTCGTGGAGCATGCAAGCGATCGTGTTCCACTCGGCAAGATCGACTCCGCTGGCAAACGGCGTCGGGAAGTTACTGTTCAACAGGTAGCCGTCGCTGGTCTTGACCGCTTTGAGAGCGGGGAAAACATAGGCGGAGCACGCCAGCACATCGGGCGTGTGGATTGGTCCAGAACCCCAGATCTCGTCCTGGGCCTCCACCGACCACATTCCGATGTTCCAGTTCCGGCTCGAGAAGTTGCCCAGAATCCACGCCGTTGAGGTGCAGGCCGCGCCGATGATGGGCAGGACGTCGACCAGGATGTCAAAGGGCATCTCGTAGCCACCGACACGACGAGGTTGGAGCATCCGGAACAACCCGGCGTCCACCAATTCCTGCATCGAGTCATCAGGAATATTGCGAAGCTCTTCGGCCCGTTCGGCCCTCGCCGCTATGCCAGGGGCAAGGGCTCGGGCCCGATCGACCAACACCTTCCGGGTCACGAGCTCGGCACCCGCCTCGGTCTCTTGCCCAACGCTCATGGCGTCCTCCCGATCATTAGCGGTCCTAGTAGGGACACAGCGAGCCTGACACGAGGGTTTCGGCGTTGACTATTCCGTCGTGGATTCAGAATCGACTAACCGAAGGATGCTGCTGCGGCTGAAATCGGGAACGGGCCCAACTCCCATCGCGGTGTACACCGACGGAGGGACCGAAATGTCTGCGAGATACAAGGCCCCGAGTTGACTGGCGTTGCGAAGACCAACCTTGGGAAGAGCCAGGGTCATCGTGGCGTCAGCACTCACCGCTAAACCCGGGACCGAGCCGTCGGTGACGTTCACTCCCGACGGAGTGTCGAGGGAAACAATCGAGCCGCCGGCGTCACCTATCCCGCCGATGAGTTCGCCGATCCTGCCGCGAGGCGAACCTCTCAGGCTGTAGCCGATCAGGGCATCAATCACGACGTCGGCCCGACGAGGATCGGGCTCTACCGGCACACCCATGCGCTGGAGAATGCGGTATTGCTGGGCCGCGACCGACGACAGGGAGGCGGTTGTTTGACCCAGCGTCACGCGTACGTCAACACCGTGATTGGCGAGGTGGCGTGCCGCCGCCAGCCCACCGCCACCAGCCCACCGCCCCCGTTTCCACCAGCTCCGGCAAGCACCGTCACATTGCTCGGGTTGAAGAGGTCGGTCACGAGCCGGGCCAGATTGCGACCAGCGTTCTCCATCATCTGGATCAACTCGATCCCGAGGTCTTCCACCATCACCCGATCGACCTCGATCATCTGGCTGTGCGTCAGCGCTCCTACGTCACCAACGTCAACGACTGGATAGTGTGCAGTCATAGCCCGTCAACCCTCTCTTCTTTCCCTATGCCTGTGCCTGTCTCCCGGCGGGTGGCTAGGCGAGACTGATTTCGACGGGGACCGGCCGCTTCAGCGTGTGACCAACAGGCGAGGTTCCGACCACGGTCTCATGAAGGGCGGCGACTGCTTCTGGTCCGGCGTCAGAGTCGAGACGCACCTGCACCCGGATGCCTTCGTAGCCGGCGTTGCCGGCCGAGTTCAGCCCGAGGAACGTTTGGAGATTCAGGTCGCCCTCAACGTCGATGGCCAAGCTTTTGATCTCAACTCCGGCCGCAGTGGCGTTGGCTGCGTACCCGACGGCGAGGCAATTGCCCAGAGCGCCGAGCAGCTGTTCCACCGGATTGGCTGCGGTATCGGTGCCACCGAGGCCGGCCGGCTCGTCGGAAGGAACGGCTGCGAACTCGCGCACGGTGGAGGATGAACGGAACCCGCCGTCCCAGGTAACACTGGCACGCCACACGGTCTCGGCGACCTCGGGGCTCTCTTGCACTTTGCCGGCCAGACCGGCCACAGCCTCGATGTTGACATCGTTCAACGACTTCGTTTCTGTCACGACAATTCCCGTTTCTCGATAAAGCTGATTGGTTTTGTCGGGAATCGTATCTTCGTCATCGGCTCGTCGGCGCCAAACCGCCGAGAGAGTCGCTCAGTTCACTTGGGCTTGTGACCAACAAAGCGGCCGCCACCGAAGGTTCCTTCTTCGAAGGCATCCAATTCCAGTCGGCCAATGCGTCGGTCGTTTCCGTTCCGCCAAACGACAGGAAATCGTCGCCGTACATCTGCTCGATGACATCGATTCCAATGGCGTTGTAATTGGCATGCACGTCGGCAGTTCCCATAGCTCTTTGTATAACGCCCCGCCTGGCGGGTGTCAGCGGCCGAGGGCAGCCTGTTCAGCTTCATGCTTGGCCGTCATCTGTTCAGCCGCCGAAACCCGCTTCGAAACCAACTCCGTTTGATTTTTGGTGACCCAATCGAATGATTCGGTGCGGTTCTTGTTGGCGCCATCGAAATGGGGCATCACGTAGCGGGCGTAGAGCTCGTACGAGCGCTGAGTCGCCGGCCAATCAGCCCAGTTTGTAGCCAGCAGAAGCAAGCACCCGAATTCACCCTGTTTGGCCTGGAGCTCTTCGATGCGCTCGATGGCATCGTCGGGGGTACCAACGACGGCAATCTTGTTCTCGACGATCCAGTCGGCAACGTCGGCTCCCACGGGCACGTGGAACCGGGGCTGGTTGTTGTTTATGTACGCCACGTATTCCTCGGCCCCGAAGCGGATGTCTTCGATGGCCTGCTCCCGGGTTTCAGCGATGTGCATGCCGACCACACAACGCAGGCCGCTGCGATCCATCTCGGCTCCCCGGTCCGCAGCAACCTGACAGGCCAGCTGCCAGTTCACATCCAGAGCGTCGAACCCGGCCTGCACACCGGCGGCCACGCACAACATGCCCAGGTCGTAGCGGCCTGCCAATCGGCCACCCGAAGGAGTGACCGCGCTGGCGACGCAGACTTCGGGGTGTGGGTGACTGTAGGGACGCAGATGCGTCCGGGCCTCGCGCAGCGTGTACCAGTCAGTGGTCTCGGTGACGACTTCACCCCGGAACAGGCGCAGGATCACGTCGAGCGACTCCTCCATTCGATCGCGGGTGACTTCGGGTTCGATCCCCATCATGAGAGCGTCCGAGGCCAGCAGGCCCGGCCCGACGCCCAACATCACTCGACCTCGGGTCATGTGATCGAGCTGAAGCATCCGGTTCGCGACATTGAGAGGGTGGTGATACGGCAGCGACACTACGCCGGTGCCGAAGCGGATGTGCTTGGTGCGTTCCGCGGCAGCCGCGATGAAGATTTCGGGAGAATCGATGGTCTCCATACCGGCCGAGTGATGCTCGCCAATCCACACCTCGGCAAACCCCAGCTTGTCGAGCAAGACCATGAGCTCGAGATCACGCTCGAGAGTCAGCGTCGGGTTCTCGGCGACTGAATGAAACGGGGCAGCGAAAACACCATGGCGAAGCGGAACGGTCATGCCGGAAAATCTAGATCGACATGACGGCGCGAGACGATCTTGAAGAGATCCCTTGCTTTACTTAGCGAACGCTAACTAAGCTCCCTCAAACAAGACAACTCATCAACGGAGGTCAGCCGTGAACAGCGTGTACAACGTCGTCGAGCTCATTGGGACCAGCAGCAAGTCCTGGGAAGAAGCGGCCACCGTCGCCGTGGAAGAGGCCTCCAAGACCCTTCGCGATCTCCGAGTTGCCGAGGTGATCCAACAAGACCTGGTTATCGAAGACGGAACGGTCACGATGTATCGAACGAAAGTCCGACTTTCATTCAAACATGAGACGGACGACCTCTGATGACGGCCGCCGTCCACGGGCAAGTCAACAAGGTCGTTCGGGTGGTTGGGGCCTCACCAACGTCGTGGGAGGTAGCGGCCCAGACCGCCGTGTCACAAGCATCGAAGACGATCCAAGACCTGCACAGCGCCACGCTCGTCGAGGCCGATCTCGTCCTCGGCGACGGGCATGTGGAGCAGTACCGGGTGAAGTTGGAGCTGAGCTTTCAGCTCGACCGGACCCGTACCCGCATCTCAGGCGACGAAACCAAGACCGTACGAGTTCGCCGTTGCCTCATTATCGCCAACCAGACCCTGGCCAGCCCTGCCCTTCGCCAGATCGTCGAGGAACGAATCTCAGCCGGACCGTATGAGTTTCATGTCCTCGTTCCTGAGCCCGTCCGGACGATCAACTACATCAACGACACCATCAGCGGCACCCACATTGCAGTCCCCTCCGATGATGATCGACTCGAAGCCCTCCGAACAGCTGAGGAACGACTTGACTCGTTCCGCAAGACCTTTGCTCCGCTCGAATCGGAAATGAGCGGGGAGGCCAGCCTGATGGATCCGCTCGCCGCGGCTCGACAGGTGATGGAGTTCTCCACGTTTGACGAGATCATCGTCTCTACCTTGGCTCCCGGCGCCTCCCGCTGGCTCAAACTCGACCTTCCCAGCCGACTCGAACGAGCCTTCAAGATTCCGGTCGTTTCACTCATCTCCAACTGACGCCGGTTCGAACGCTTCGCACCACGCCGGAGGACGCAAACCCAAGGACACGCCAGAACGTTTCACCAATTCGTTTCTCGAGCGTTGAACAAGTCCCACAAACCAAGGAGACCAGCTATGAGTGCTACCTATCGCTTAACGGAGATCGTCGGTACGAGCCATGAGGGCGTGCCGGAGGCAATTCGCAGCGGTGTGGCGAAGGCATCGGAGTCGCTGCACAATATGGATTGGTTCCAAGTCGTTGAAGTCCGAGGTTCGATCGCTGACGGCGCCGTGAACGAGTTTCAGGTGACGATGAAGGTCGGATTCCGAGTCGATTGATCGCCGCATCAACCACATTGGAGGAATACGAAAGACGTATCGTTCGCTAAGTGAAACCTGACCCGATGGAGCGGCCCCCGTGGGGGCAAAGATGACCGAATCGAGCACGAGCACCAGAGACCGTATTGCCAACGGTGCGCTGCAACTCTTCTCGGAAAAGGGTTTTGCCGGCACAGCGGTGCGAGAGATCGCGGGTGCCGTTGACTTGACGGTTCCTGCGATCTATTACCATTTCAAGAGCAAGGATGGACTGCTGGCCGCCCTGGTCGAAACCTTCGTCGCTGACGGCGACCAGCTACTAGAGAAATTGTCGTCGGCAACGCCGGCCCAACGGCGGAAGCTGGCACTACCCGGCTATTACGACGTCCTCGTCCAGAATCTGGCCGTGTTTCGTTTCGTTATGGCCGATCCTTCGGTCCGCTCTCATGAGCAGGCCGGCCGACTGCTGGCCGAGCAAGCTACCCGCTACCTGCACCTGCTCGTCGGCGATAAGCCAACCCATATCGACCTGATTCGGGCCAACGCTGCGCTGGGCGCGTTGCGTCGTCCCCTGCGGTTGCGCGAAGTTGACGTGGTGGCAGACCGGGCCCAGATTCTCTCGTCCAGTCAAGCGGCCCTGGTGGCCAAGGCCTGAGCAGCAACCGCTGCCAATACCCCACAACTTCTTAGTGAAGTCCCCACACCCACAACTTCCCGGTGAAACCCAATGTCACGAATCCGCTTGCCCAAACTGATCGAGTTGCTCGTCGCCACCGCCGTCTTCGCAGTCGCCTGCGGCTCCTCCAACGAAACGACCTTTCCCGCCGCGCAAAGGGGCCGCCGAAGCCGAGCTTCTCGACTTTGCTCTCGTCCAAGAGAACGAGTTCACCTTCGAGTCCGACCCCGCCGACCCTGGGCGCGGGATCTTCCACGTCGTGACGACCGAACCGATGATCTGCACAATCGTGTGGGGCGAAACCGACGAGTTTGGCAACTTCAACAACAGTCTCGCCATGAACGGCACCGGCATCATTGGCCACGACGTCGTACTCCCGAGCGCCGAGCAAGGCGTCGAATACCAGTTCCGGGTGCAGGGGTCCACCGCCGACGGCACTCAGTACCGCTCCGAACTCGGCACCTTCACGCTGCCGGTCACAGACATCGACGATGCCATGTCCGCCGAAGAAGCAATCGTCCACGGTGCCAACGTCGCGCTGGAAGCGACCCTGGTCGACGCCAGTTCAATCTTCGGGCTTGGCTGGGAGGCGGAGAATGCGCTCGATGGCGACACCAACACCGAGTGGGCGTCCTCCGGCGACGGCGACGAGGGTTTCATCACGATCGATCTGGGCTCGTCCCAAGATCTCGTCGGTGTCGAATTTCTGACCCGCCGCATGCTCGACGGCACGGCGACCACGGAGATGTACACCATCACCGTTGATGGCGGCGAGACCTTTGGACCGTTCCCGGCTGGCAACCCGGCGAACCCGAACTTCACCGCCATTGAGATCACCGGTCAAGTGGTCCGCTTCGACATCGACTCATCGACCGGCGGCAATGTCGGCGCCATCGAAGTTCGGGTCTTCGCACCCGCGGAATAGGAGTGCGATGCAGCGGTTAGCCCCGGTCATCTTGGGGCCAACCGCCAACTCTCGCTTGGAGCTGAATCAGCGACCGTGGCGCAGCAGCTTGCCTGGTGTGGCGTCGGTACATTCACCGTCTCTGAAGGTCTCGACGCCGTTGACCAAGATGTGCTTGTAGCCGTTGGCATGCTGCACCCTGCGCCACTCGCCACCTGGCAAGTCGAACACCGGCTCACCAATCCAAGGCGGATCGATCGACAAGCTCTCAAGCTCGTAGACAATCACGTCGGCCGGGGCACCCTCAACCAGCGTTCCGCGATTCTTGAACCCCGCAGCGTGGGCGGCCAACGTCGACCCCCGGTAGTGGGCCTCCTCCAACGTCATCTTTCCGGTGTCTCGCACCATCCAGGTGAGCATGTCGGTGGTCCAGGCTCCGCCAGTGAAGAACTTGGTGTGCGCTCCTCCGTCGGAGACACCGGGAATCGTGTACTCAGATTCGGTGATGGCACCGGCCATATGGTCGATGTTGAATTCGGGACCTTCACCGAGGAACTCGGTCTTCAGGTCGGTCTCGAGCGAAAGGTCGAGCATCACGTCGATGTAGTGCTTGTCCTCGTCGGCCGCGATGTCTTCCAGGTTGCGGCCCAAATACTTCTGCAGGTCGGGCCGACGTTGCACGCCCTGCACCACCAGCCGCTGGGCCGGGCCACCAACGGCCACTTGGGTTTGGGTGAACAGCGTGTTGGCCTGATCCTGCTCGGCCTTGATGCGCTCGCGGAGGGCGGGGTCACGCATCTTGCGCATCTTGTCTTCGAGTGTGCCCGTGGTGGCTTCACGCCAGGCCGGGCTCGAGTCGTACAGGTTCCATTCATCGAGCGAGAAGGCGAAGCCGGTTCGGATGGTTGCTGCCTGTCCGAAGATGCGCAGACCCTCGGCCTGCGCGTCAGCGATCCAATCGAGACGATCTCGGTGAGTACGCACGTTCTTCTGACTAACGGGAACGACATTGTCGATGATCGGCCGCCGAGCCACCTCGGCCAGACGAAGTTTGAAGTCGAGATCTTCGCTGCTGTTCGGATCGGCGCTGGTGGCCTGAGTGAGCTGAATAAAGCCCTCGTCTCGTTCCCGCAGCACTTCGGCCAGACAGAAGATGTCGTCGTCAACCATCGTGTCGGTAACCATGGGCGTGCCGTCGAAGTCAGCCTGGGTCGAGTTCTCGCCCAGCCTCTGGATCGAGAATCCGCAGAGGCCGGCATCCATGCCCTCGTGCAGCAGTCGCTGCATTTCCTTCTGCTCGGCCGCCGTTGCCTGCCGCGACTTTGCCGCGTCGAGACCCATCACATAGATCATGAGCGACGCCGTTGGCATGTACTGCAGACAGTTCACGCCCTTCGGCGCCTTATCAAGACTGTCCAGATATTCCGGAATGGTCTCCCAGTCCCAGTGAGGAAGGAACCCCTCCTGCATCGCCGCCATCGGGATGGCCTCGGTGCGCACCATGGTGAGCATGGACCGTTCCCTGAAGTCTGGCTTGACCGGCGCAAAACCGAACCCACAGTTGCCAAGCACCACTGAAGTAACACCGTGCCAGCTCGAGATCGAGCAGTACGGATCCCAACGGATCTGGGCGTCGTAGTGCGTGTGCAAGTCAATGAACCCCGGGGCGACAATGCACCCGCCGGCATCGATGACCTGGTCGGCCACCCCGTTGGCCCGCCCCCCTATCTGGGCGATCAGCCCGTCCTTTATCCAGATGTCGCCACGAAAGCGAGGCACCTTGGTGCCATCGACGATCATGCCGTTCTTGATATGGATGTCGTAGTCGGTCCCCATGAGACGTACTCCTGTTCCGGCGGCCGTCCCATGCCCCCCGGCAGGTCAGCCGACATAGTCTTCGTTGCGCCCAACACTAGGCCCATATGCGTTCACGATGTTGACCAACGAATATTTAGACCCTGCCGTTCGTCGAACGCTCGTAGTGGCGCTGAGCCTTGGCCCGGTTGCCACAGCGATCCATCGAACACCAGCGACGGCGACCACCCTTCGACGTATCATGGGAACCAGAGCATGCATTTGTCGTGCTCACACGAGCGGACTCGATCATGCCGATCACCGAACTGCACCCGGGTCGGGTGCAAAGCAGCATTCACGCGGTCTGTGACGTCATCGTCCAACCCAGGCGAGATCAAGTTCGTGAACGAGCGAACATTCTCCGTAGCTGCTTCCATCGACGGCGATGGCCGACCCGGGCTTCTCCCCTCCTCGGGCCAGCCGGCGAACTGTTCCGGATGCATCGCAGCTTCGGCATCTGCAACAAATACATCTTCAAACGCAGCCAAGAGATCGTCGAACTCGCTTCGACCGGGCCAAAGCCCGAGCCGACGAAGCCCGAGCCCAAACGGGCCGAGCCCAAACGGGCCGGTCGGCTAGACGCCGAAGACCGAGCACAGCTCGAAGCATCGGACACCATCTTCTTGGCCAGTCATCACACCAAACATGGGATCGACCCAACCCACCGCGGCGGCCCCCCGGGCTTCATCACCGTTCGAGACGACGCCACGTTGCGGATCCCCGACTACAGGGGCAACGGCATGTTCCAGACGCTCGGAAACCTGCTTTTGGATGACCGGGTTGGGCTGCTGAGCATCGACTTTACGACCGGCCGGAGCGTGCAAGTGACAGGACGAGGCTCGATCGAGGCGTCATCGGTCAACGACGAATTCTCGACTCGGACACTGGTGATCGGCGACGAGGTACGCACCACCTGGCCCGACGTCGGCAAATGGATCGACATCGAAGCCTTCGAGTTCCTGCCCGGTCTCATCAAACCCGGCACACCGTTTCTCTAACGCACATCTTCAGCAGCGCTTCACACTCGGATACGTGTGGCCACTGCTAAGGGCTAGCAGCCCGGCATGCCATCGCTCTTGTTCCGTACCTCTCTCGATCGGACCGTCGTTAGTGACGGTCGGCCGCGAGCGATTCGAGAAGCTCGAGGTAGCGGCCTCCAACGGCTCTCGAGCTGTAGTGCTCGGCAACTGCTGCCGCCTCGGCCCCAAGCCTGGAGCAGCGATCGGCGTCACCTAACAACGCATCGAGTGCGCCGGCCAACGCCTTGGAGTCACCCGGGGGAACGATCAACCCGGTCAACCCATCTACGGCTACGTCGGACAGCCCGGGAAGATCTGACGAGATCACCGGTACGCCGAGCGACATGGCTTCGAGCATCGCCACCGGGAGGCCGTCCTTATCACCGCTGGCCGCCTCGACACTTGGGACGACAACCATGGCGGCACCGGCCAGGATCCGCCCAACCTCGTTGCGTGGAAGTTGGCCCGTGAAGCGCACCGGCAAGCCGTCGCTCAACTCCTCGAGCCGGGCCCGTTCAGGGCCCTCCCCCACGATGGTCACATTGGGCGGCTCGGGCATGAGTTTCAGCGCATCCATCAAGACGTGGAAGCCCTTCTTCTCGACCAGCCGACCAACGGCAACTACGCCGGTTCTTGCCCTGCCATCGTCGCCCGTCTCACCCGATCTACCCAGACCGATCACGTCGGCGCCCATGGGTTCGACCAGAACATCATCGGCGGAGAGACCCCAACCGCGAACGATCTCGGCCATTTCTGAATTCACCACGGTGATCCGGCCCATCCGCTTGAGGATCTGCCGTTTCAAGGCTTCGAGAACTTTCCCTCGGAAGCCATACAGGTCGCCGCCATGGGTCGTCAGCAAGGTCGGGGTCTTCACCCCGGAGAGAACAACTGCGAGGCCTTGCGGCAAAACCCAGTGTGCGTGGACTACGTCAGGATTGAACGAGCGAATAGCCCGCCTGATGGCCACAGCCTCACAAAGAACAAAGGAGACGGCGGCCAGATACTGCAGTTTGGATTCCCGCAGGATCTCCGCCATCGCGCCATCAGCGAGAGTCTCGACTTTGCGCGGCGCATACCGAAACCGTCGGATCTGCACCGACTCATCAATGTCAGTGGAACCCATGCCCGGCAGCGACGGCGTTAGAACCATCACCTCGGCTTCATCGGCGTAGAACGTCGCCAGATCGCGTACAAAAGCGGGGCTGCCATCACCCGGGTAGCGAGGATACGACGATGTCAGAACAAGGATTCTCAACGCGCACCGGCACATGCACAAACGACTGACTTCCAAGTTCTGGCCATCGGGCGAGAGTAGCGGACTGCGTCTTGGGAACCAGGTGACCGTGCTCGGCCGCCGAGACCCCTTAGCCGACTGCTCTTGGTGTCAATCGATCAGCTTCGATGTCGAACCTACGCTGACAGCGACCGACTAACATTTGGCTATATCCACGACCGACATAGACAATCCCCGCATGCAGCAGATGCTGCTCAACGACCGGGGCGAGCCTGTCCCCGATCCGGCTACAACACCGGCTGTCATTCCCGGCACGCTGATCGGCCACTGGCTTCAGATGCACGAAAAATTGGTTCAAGGCGACCTGCTCGACCTTGGGGCCGGCAATCAGCCATACGCCTCCTGGTACCAAACTCGGATCGATCGAGCCGTGGCCGTCGACTTCAATGCGGCCGTGGGCTTGCAGGCCCGCTGTGCGGGCGAAGCGCTCCCCTTTGCCAACCATTCGTTCGACGTCGTCCTCGCCACCGAAGTTCTCGAGCACATACCAAGGCCCGAGCTAGCAGTCGCCGAGATGGTGCGAGTCCTGCGACCGGGCGGGTCGGTCCTGATCACAACGCCGTTCATCTATCCGGTACACGAGGCGCCCTACGATTTCTGGCGATTCACGCACTTCGGACTACAGGCCCTCTGCCAGGCTCACGGCCTTGACGTGATCGACGTCAGTGCAAAGGGTGGCATCACTGCTCTCGCTACCCATGTTGTCGCTAACGGACTACCGAGGGCGGCCAAGGTCTTAGCCCAGAGATCTCCCTTCTTCGCGCTCGGTCCAAGAGTCGCCGGCAGACTGATTGGTCTGCCGCAGCGAGCTGTGTTGGCCCGCAGCCGATCGCTCGAGGTTTCGGGATCGGCTCGGCTGGTTAGTCTCGGCTACATGATCGCCGCGTCAAAGCCGCTCGATCGCTGACGCGACTGGGACCGTCACAGAGGCGAGGAAGAGTCGGTTCGAGCAAGGTGGGGTCTGCAATACTGGGCGACGTGTGCGATCCCGAACCCGATGGCTGGTCTGTTAGCCCCTCCCACGTACTGCGTCGGAGCGCGATTATCGATGTCGCCAGCTCGCTCCCAACAGGACAGTTCTTCGAGGCTGGAGCGGGCAGTGGTGACATCACCCGGCGCCTTCAGGCTTTGGGTTTCAGCGGTTATGCCAGCGATCTTGGGATCGAGACCCGACGCCACCTCGAGTCGGTATTCGATAGCTCGAGCGTTTCGGTAGTGGAATCCATCGACGACGTCGATCAAGACGTCGATTACGTCTTTGCCTTCGAGGTACTCGAACACATCGAGGACGACGAAGGCGCCCTACGCGAGTGGACAAAGAAGCTCAAAACCGGAGGGCAGATCCTCATCTCCGTGCCAGCCCACCAGTGGAGGTTCGGCACCGCCGATGAGCTGGTCGGTCACGTCCGACGCTACGACCGCAACGATCTGACACGGCTCATGACCGCCGTGGGTGCCGAGCTACAACAGGTTATTTGCTACGGCTTCCCGTTGGCTCCCATGACTCGGAAGGTGGAAGACCTCATCCACGCCGTCCGGCCTCCCACAATCACAGGTTCAGCTGTCGAGCGGTCGATCGACTCTGGAGTAAAGAGGTCGAAGACGGCACGCGCTGTTTCGCGTCTCGTCTCCGACACGACGCTGAGACCAGCTACCGCGCTACAGCGGAGGTTTTACGACACCGACCGCGGCGATGGTTTCGTCGCCACAGCCATTCTTGGCTAGCCAACTTTCGGTATCGGCCATCGTCGCCGCCGTCGACCGGGTGAGAAAGACGGTGCCAACCTCCGTCGCTCTCGTTCTGGGCATCGGGCTGCTGATCGGCTCCCTCCTCTGGTCAATTCCGAGATCGATCGACTCGATCAGCGACGTATCGCTACCCATCTTGGCCGTAGCCGCTCTCATCGGCGTACCGGTCATGATCGCTCTTCATTCCTTGGAGTTCGTGCTCCTAGGAAAGATCCTCGACGTCTCCATTGGGCATCAGAAGGCCTTCTCATACTCGTTGGTGGCAACCATTTCGAACTCGCTGCCGATTCCTGGCGCCAGCCTCGTCCGTATTCATGTCCTCACCCGGTCGGGCGTCACCATCGGGCAGGCAACCCGGGTGCAGCTGCTATCGGCCGGGGTCTGGGCCGCTCTCTCATTCTCACTACTGGGGGCCATCGCTCTCACACTCCAGCCACTCATCGGGGTGGTTTCACTGGCGCTCGGCGCTGGGGCATTCGTGGCATCAATGGTCGTGATGCGCTCGGTGGGCGGTCGCCACTTGGCCGAGCTCGTTGTCATCAAGATGCTGATCGCCGTCGCTGACTCAACCCGCTACTTCTTCGTGCTGGCAGCCATTGGGGTGAAGGCAACCTGGCTCTCGTCGTTCACCCTCTCGACCGCAGGTTTACTCACGTCAATTGTCGGCATCTTCCCGGCTGGCATCGGCCTACGAGAGGGGCTTGCCGCTGTTCTGGCCACCGCTGTACGGGCCGATGCAGCTGACCTTGTGGCCGCCTCTGCCGCCGATCGGCTTGCCGTGACAGTCGTGCTGGCGCTGATGTTCCCGTTCGCCGCAGCCCATCTGCGGAAGATCTCAGCCGAGCTCGACGACTAGTTATCCGACATCGACACCGGCGCTGTTGCTAGAAAAGCTGCCGCGCCGGCCGCCAAGAGTACAAGCCCCGTAAGCAGGACGATCAAGGTCGTGAGGGTGGCCGAGACCGGCGTGTAGGCGGCCATGGTGCGAAACTCGTCGTACATAGACTCGCCACCCCAGTAGGCATCGAGAATTCTGCGAATGGCAACGAAGTTGGCAACGGCAGCGATGGCCAGCACCAATACAGCCCCGCGTTCCCCCAACCGAAGGCTGCGGACGACGGCCGCCGCGCCGACGCCGGCTAGGGCCCAGAGGCCGATCGTGCTTGCAAACAGGTATCGACCCTGGATGCCGGCTGTGAGACCGATCGACGCGTACAGCCCGTAATTGGCTTGGAGCAGCACTCCAATGCCGAGGATGGCAGGGATGACACCCCCGACCCACAGTGCAGTGCGGCTCGACGGCATCGCAGCCAGCACCGAGACCAGCAGAAAGCCGAGCACCAGGTAGTAGACCCACGCTGGCGTTCTGACATCAAACCACCCGAACCACCCGACATAGCGCTCCATGATCCAGGGAACCCAGATGTCGATGTAGGTCGAGAAAGAGGCCTCAAAAGCCGGATTCTCCGCGTAGAGCGAAGGCTCGACCTCTCGGAGCAGCGTTCCGTCACCGATGAGGTTCCGGGCATAAAACCAGCCTCCAGAAAGAAAGGCCAGCAGCCCCGTTATCAGATGTGGCTTCAGCGGTGTCTTGAGCCGCAACCAGCTGTAGAGCGAGGCGCCGGCCAGGCACGGGACAAGCACCAGAGCGCTGGCCTTGGTGAATACGGCTAGTCCAAGACCAAGGCCGGCCAAGGCGACCGTGGTGGAGCTAACACTTCCCCGAAGAATTCGTAGACCGCCAAGCAGCGTCGCCGCACTGGCCAGAAGAACTAAGTCATCGTTGTTCACCGCTCCACCGATGTGTAGCAGCTGCGGGAAGAGCAATGGCGTGAACATCGCAGCCTGCTCAGCCGATTCACCACCCCCAATTTCTCGGGCTGACCGACCCAGTAGCCATGGAAGCGGCACCAAGAACGCCCCACTGAGCAATCGCAGAATCCAGACATGCATGTCGTAAGACGGTTCGCCGGGGGTGATGGCAAGAATGAGGCGGCTCTCGGCGGCGAGAACGTAGTAGTAAAACGACGGTGTCTGCTGGGTGTAGTTGACACCGCCCCCTGGGCCAGATTGGTAGGCATCCAACTCGGCAAATGTCGAGCGCTCGTCGTACGGCCACGACTGGCCACGAGGCCTCGGGTCAACGGTGAACATCGACTCGCTCATCGCTTGGCCAATGCCGCCTGAGATATGACGCCCTCTGTTATCGATCGTGTCGAGACCACTGAAATCATGAAAAAGAACCATGTCGACATGTGCTTGTTCGTCGGGTGCCTCGAAGGTTGGGAACAGCAAAGAATAGAAGACGAGCGCCATTGCCCAGCTCCCTGTTGCGATCAGATAACGCCTCGACATGTCGAGTGGAGGCCCGATTCTCTTCACTCTGAGTGCAGCCAGAGAGCTCGAGCTCACTGCTCGTCTCCTGGATGGTCGCCGTAACGGATGATCTTCAACTCCTGCATGATCTTCTCCTGATTGCGCGTGCTTCGGCCCAACATGTCAGCGAGAAGGCCAACCACCAGGATGATCAAACCCAACGAGAACAAGTAGGCACCGAGAATGCCCAGCGAGGTGTAGGGAGACGTGCGGTCGGTGCGCAACCAGTGGATAGCGACGAATCCTCCGCCCAGTCCGCCAAGAACCAGCGGCAACGTCGCCAACATCCCGAAGAAGCGCAGCGGGGCGAAGTCACGAAACGCCCGCAAGATATTCACGGCGCTGTTCAAGAGAAACTGCCAGAAGCTCGTGACCACTCGAGACCGACGACCCGGGTAGTAGGTCACCGTTGTCGGAATCGACACAATGTCGAGTTGGTTGAAGGCCAGAAGCTGGAACGATTCTTGTGTGTAGGTGTATTTGCTGTTGATGTTCAGCGCCAACATCGCTTTGCGGTTGTAGGCCCGGAATCCGCAGGTGACGTCGGCGAACGACTCGCTGCTCAGTCGGCCAACAATATTGGCACCGAGTCGATTGCCCAGATATTTACCGAGCGGCATGTTCTCAGGACGGCGCCGCTGGCCGGTACTCGGATCAGTGAACCGATCGGCGGCGACAAAGTCAGCATCCTTGGCCACGATCGGGGCCACGAAGGCCGGGATGTCTGCCGGGTCGAATTGCAGGTCACCGTCGATGCTGACCGCGATGTCAGCGCCTCGACGAAGGGCGAGGGCCATCGCCTGCTGGAACCGAAAGGCAAGTCGGCGTTGCACCTGTCCCTCCAGAACCTGGGCTCCGTGTTCCCGGGCGATGTCGGCCGTATTGTCCTGGCAGCCGTCGGTGATGACCCAGCGCTCGATCTCGTCGATTCCGTCCAGCTGGTCGGGAATGCGGTCGAGCACTTCACCGATCGTCGCTGCTTCATCCTTACAGATCGAAAAGACGATCAATTTTGTCACACGCAGCCTCAGGGTCGCTCGCAGCAACGGCCACCATAGTCAACGACCGGGGCCAGTCGATGCACCGACTGGCTCGGCTTGACCAGTGGCGCCAGCTCTTGACCTATCCCAGATCGAACCATTGCGGAGGCCCGACTTTGTGTTCAGTCCGTTGCCTCGCGGATTAGCCGAGACAACAGGGCCGGCCGCAGCGGTTTGCTGTTGATGTTTGCGCCGAGGTCGGCCAGCGCATCGGCCACTGCGTTGACGATGGCGGGTACGGCACCGATCACACCGCCCTCGCCTACACCCTTGAAACCTCCAACGGCATCGATCGATGGCGACTCGATGTGGGCGATCTTGAAGTTGGGAACATCAATAGCGCTGGGTAGCAGATAGTCGGCCAGGGTCGCGGTCTTAACTTGACCATCTTCGTCGTAGACCAGCTCCTCCATCAGCGCCTCGCCGATGCCCTGGGCCACGCCACCCATAACCTGACCGTCGACGATCATCGGGTTGATGATGCGGCCGCAATCGTGAACCACCGTGTAGCCCTCGATCTCGACTCTGCCGTCGCCAGCATCGACCGTCACCTCCGCGATGTGTGTCGCGTTCGCCATGGTGACCAGGGGCGGGTCGTAAAAGTCGGTCTCCTCAAGACCAAAGCTCTCACCTTCGGGGAGATCTATGGTGTTCATGGCGTATGCCGTCTCGGCGACGTCGCGGAACGAGATGGCCCGGCTCGGGACGCCGATGACATACATCTGACTGTCCTCGATGACGATGTCTTCCGGGGCCGCTTCGAGCATCGATGCTGCTATGCGGCCCATCTTCAGCTTGGCTTTCTCCGATGCTCTGATGAGGGCTCCCCCGCCGGTAACTGCGCTTCGGCTCGCAAAGGTGTTCGTACCGTACGGCCCCGCCGCAGTGTCGCCTTCAACGATCGTGACGTCTTCCAAACGGGCCCCCACCGCGTCGGCAACCACCTGGGCGAACGTAGTGAAATGACCCTGTCCGGAGGGGGCATGGCTAACAAAGGCCGTGACTTTCCCGGTTGGCTCGACCTTCACCAAGCCGCTATCGAATCCCGGCATGCGGGTCAGGCCGCGGGCCCGCCAGCCAGGTGCCCCCGTCCCGCTGACTTCGGTGAAGGTGCAAATACCGATGCCCCGGTACTTCCCATCGACAAGTCGACCGCTCTTGGCTTGACTGGCTCGGAAGTCGGCATAGTTCGCCATCTCCATTGCCTGTTCGAGCGACTCGATGAAGCTCCCCGTGTCGTATCGAACACCGACGACGTTGGTCCAGGGAAGGTCGGCGGTGGGCACCATGTTGCGCAGGCGAATCTCGGCCGGATCGAGATCGAGCTTCCTGGCAATCCGGTCCATGATCCCTTCGATGGCCATGAAGCAAACCGGCTGGGCAACTCCCCGATAGGCCAAGACCGGCGCCGTGTTGGTGGCAATTGCGGTGGCCGTGTATTCGTACTGCTGAATCCGATACGGACCAACGATCATGCGAGCCCCACCGGTCGTCTCGAGGGTGCACCCAAAGGGCAACGCCGAGTAGGCGCCGCCGTTGGTGCGAATCTCGGCCCGCAGGGCGAGGACAATTCCGTTCTCGTCGACCGCAGCCTCAACGTGATATCGATTGTCGCGGGCATGTACGTCGGTGAGTAGCGCCCCGTAGCGGTCCTGAATCCACTTCACCGGCCGGCGCAGATGACGGGCCAGCGCTGCGCAAACGAACTCCTCGGGGTAGAGGGCAGCCTTGATACCGAAGCCGCCGCCCACGTCGGGAACCACGACGCGCAGCGTCGACTCGGGGGCGTCGAGAAACTCGGCTAGCGCTGTTCGTAAAAGGTGATGAATCTGAGTTGACGAGTAAAAGACGAGGTTGCCCGCGTGCTCGGGAACGGCGAGGCAACCGCGGGGCTCAATCGGCACCGCCGTCACCCGGTTCGACCGGAAGTCTTCACTAATGATGTGGGCCGCCGCTTCGAACCCGGCGGCAACGGCATCAGTGGCAAAACGACCCTCGTAGTAGACATTGCCCGGCACCGTTGGGTTGACCTGAGGCATGCCGGCATCGGTGGCGGTATCCAGCTCGACGACAGCTTGCAGCCGCTCGTACTCGACATCGACCACCTCGACGCCGTCTTCGGCGAGGTACGGGGTCTCTGCCACCACAACCGCCACCGCTTCGCCGACGAAACGGACTTCATCGATCGCCAACACATCGCGACTGTTCATGTGATAGCCGGGAAGATCGATCGTTGCGCTGATTGGCTTCACCAGCTTCGCCAGATCCTCACCGGTGAGCACCTCGACGACGCCATCGATGGCCAGCGCCTCGCTGGCGTCGATCGAAACGATCCGAGCGTGGGCGTGGGGGCTCATGACAAAGGCCAGATGCAACGTGTTCAGCGCTGTTGGCAGGTCGTCGACGAATCGACCCTGGCCCCGCAGGAGATAGTCGTCCTCTCGTCGCAGGACACTCTGTCCAACATGCTGTCCAACATGCTGGCCGGCGGGCGGCTCGACGGTGGCGTTGCTCATGCCCTTCCTCCCTTACGCAGCTCGACGGCGGATTCTGCGACGGCGGCGACAATGTTCTGGTAGCCGGTGCAGCGACACACGTTGTTCATCAGCGCCTCACGGATCGTGGCCTCATCGGGGTCTGCGTTACGTTCGAGCAGCTCAACGGTGGTGAGGAGAAACCCGGGCGTACAGAAGCCGCATTGAAGGGCATGGTTCTGATGGAACATCTCCTGGATGGGATGAAGCTCGTCCGACCCGGCGAGATCCTCGACCGTCCGGA
Organism: Acidimicrobiales bacterium; assembly: GCA_047638695.1. Lineage (GTDB taxonomy): Bacteria > Actinomycetota > Acidimicrobiia > Acidimicrobiales > SZUA-35 > JAHECQ01. Next base: position 40,649 of record JBLINY010000006.1, read on the forward strand.
TCTCAGATCCATCGACGGCAACGGCGAAGTGAAGACAGCTGCGGGCGGTGCGACCGTCAAGCAGCACCGTGCAAGCCCCGCATACACCCTGCTCGCACCCGATGTGGGTGCCGGTCAGCCCCAAATCATGGCGGAGGAAATCGGCCAGCAGCCGTCGGGCTTCCACCCGAACCTGGCGATGCCGACCGTTGACGGTGACGTGTACCTCGTGCATTTCAGTCATTCGCCTTCACCTCCTAGCAAGCCTCGTTCCAACAGAACACCGACGAAGTGTCGGCGATAGTCAGCGTCAGCGTGGATGTCGCCGGTCGGATTGACGGCCTCACGGGCCAGCGCTGCGGCGGCGGCAACGGCCGCAGGGCCGAGATCAGATCCGACAAGCGCATCTTCGGCTGCGGTCAGTCTTTGCGCCACCGAACCAACGCCGAACGCTGCGATGTGGGCCTTCGTGCACACACCACCAGCAACGGCCCATCGCATGGCGACCCCGCCGACAGCGAACGAATGGCCCCCGTTGGTGATCTCGAGCAGGGCCGATCGCTCGTCGGCGTCCTGGCGTTTGAATCGCACCGCTGAAACAACCTCGTCCGGCTCGATGCTTGTCATCAGTTCGGTGACGAAGAAGTCCGCGGCCGGAACCATCCGGTCGCCGGTGGCGCTGGTGAGCACCAGCTCAGCTTCGAGCGCAAGAGCAACGGCCGGCAGTTCCGCCAGCGGGTCGCAGTGAGCCAGGCTCCCGCACACGGTGCCCCTGTTGCGGGTGGCCGGCAGCCCGACATGAGGCAGCGCTTTCGCTAGCAGTGGGCAGTCGGCCTGCACCAGCGGGTGATTCTCAGCATCGATCTGACGGACGAGTGCGCCAACAACAAGGTGGTCACCGTCGACCCTGACGTAGTCGAGCTCGTGACAACGATTGATCGAGATGAGGACCTCTGGTCGGGCCAACCGCAGGTTCATGAGCGGGACAAGGCTCTGTCCGCCGGCGAGAATCCGGGCATCCTCGCCGTGCTCGGCGATGGCTTCAACCACGGCCTCGAGCGACGACGGGGCAAGGAAGGAGAATGGTGCGGGCTTCATGACCGTCAGCCCACCAGTGGCCGCAGCTCGGATGCGAGCTCGACCAACGATTGGGGGCTAACAATGTCGCCATTCTCCACGACGCGCACACCATCGATGTCAATCGTGTGCATGTACAAGATGGCATCCGGATGGTTCTCACCGCCTCCCGGGTCCCACCACGGCATTCCCATGCCAATGGCATTGTTGCCCTGCGTCCGCATGTCCTCGATGAACGAGCCCCCAGTCACCCGGGCGGCTGGATGGATGCCGTGGGTGAAGTGAATGATGTAGCCATATTCACCCTCCGTCCCAGCACGACGTAGCGCCCGGTCGGCGACCGATCGTTCGTTGCCGCCGCCGTGTATGGCCCGAATGCGACCGTCGACCTCAAGCGTCATGGTCTGGGCCAATGGTGTGTAGTACTCGTGAAAGATCGACCCGACATCAATGGTTCCCTTCACGGTTTCGACATCGGGAAACATCGTGCACGACCCCGGCACCAGCAATGTTCCCGGTTTGTCAGCCCGCCTCGGCTTCTCGAATCCACGCTCGCCCAGGGTGAAGCTCACGTCGGTGTTGGCACCGTCGGTGATACGAACCGTCTTGCCGACGGCGTCGTTCACCAGTGCATCGAACCCATGGTGAAGGGCGAAATATCGGTCGAGGTCGACCCGTCCAAACAGTCGGAGCAGCCCGTCAGCGCTGAGATCGCCACCGAGCAGGTAGCGAATGCGGTTGGTCTCCATTGCCTGATCGTGCAGCTCGGAACCGGCGAGGTACGGAAAGGTGAGGTCGATCCACACGTCGCTGGCCAAGACCGCAGCTGCCAGCATTGGATCGATGAAGGGATCGGCGAGCCGCCCCTGGAACGGCAACGGAGCGATGAGCAACACCGAGGCGCTCGCGCCGGCTCGTTGCGACGCTTCCTGCACAGCTCGCCACACGACCTCGTCGCTGTTCATGTCAGCAGTGACGAGCACGTTTTCGCCCGACTCCAGCGCCATGTAGTCACCCATCAGCACGTCGGCTGCGCTCGCCATGGTGACCGTCACGCCGAGCTTCCGTTGCTACCGGTCTCGGGGCCGGCATTGGTGCCAACGATGCGGTCGAAGTAGCCGTTGAGGAAGTTGTGGATGCCCTTTTCGAGGGTGCTCATGCGACCGGGCTGGTAAGCGGGTGAACTCATCGCCAACTGCATCGACTCGATCATCAGGCGGTCTTCTTCCAGCACCAAGATCTGATAGTCGTTGTAGATTTTCAGCGTCTCTTCAATGTCAGGCCGTTCGAAGAATTCTTCGGGGAACAGGTGGTAGACGATCACCTTGGTGTGTCCCTCGTCGATGGGCCACGCAACCATTGGACGGATGCAATCGATGCGGCCGAAGAACGTCAGGTTCGGCGTGCTGAACGACGTGCAAGCGAAACTGTTGGGCTTGTCTTCCATCCAGGGCATCTTGCCGAGCAGGGGCTCGGCCCCTGGCGTCGGTGGACCGGCATCGTAGAAGATAGACAGGCCGCTATTTTCGTGGATGTCGACGTGCTCGGGCTTGAAGCGGAAGTCTGCTCCAAAGCTGCCGGCGTGCAACACGGTGACGTGATAGAAGTCCATCAAGTTCTCATGGATGAACTTCCAGTTGCAGGCCAGATCTATCTCGATGCGATTCCCGAGGCGGCATTTTTCCCATCCCAGGAATGCGAACTCCTCTTCAATGGTGGCCATCGCGTCGGCCAGCGGTCCGGCGTTGGGGTCGAAGTTGAGGAACATGTTTCCTCGCCACACGTCGAGCCGAAGAGGTGGCAGGCCACATTTGTCGACCTCGAAGCCCTCACTTTCCTTCATGCTGGCGGCGCTGCTCAGTGAACCGTCGAGTCGGTATACCCAACCGTGATAGGGACAACTGAAGGCCCTTACGTTGCCCGAACCCATCGCGACCTCGACGCCACGATGGCTACACATGTTGTAGTGGGCATGAAGCTCGCCATCGTTGTCCCGCGAAAGCAGAACGGGCTCGCCCACGAGCCGAAGGGCCAGATAGTCGCCGGGCTCTGCCAGCTCCTCGACCCTGCCGACGTACAGCCACTCCTTCTTGAAGTACTCGTCGATCTCGCGACTCAAAATCTCGGGGTCGGCGTAAATGGCACCCGGAGCGTGTCTGGCTTGATTGAGCGCAACCCGAGTTTCGGTTGGATCGAGCTCTAGTGGAATCTGCATAATGAGCCTCCTCGACGGCAGTCGATGCCTCGTTCCTAACACAACGTTCCGAGCAACACCGCCCCACTCCGGTCGACGGGAGCGCCGGTACAGGCGGGCTTGCAATGGAAGTAATCGTGACCCGACGCGGTTATTCAGGCCATGTCAGCGACAAACAAGGCTGAGCCACCTGTGACCTGGTCGAACTGGTCAGAAATCGGTCGGGTCGTGAAGCACCGCCCTCACCTCACCCGCACCATCTCGGTGGCGCTCGTCGTTGGAACGATCCTGTTTTGCATCAACCAGCTCGACGTCGTGATGACCGGCAACGCCACGACAACCATCTGGGTGAAATCAGCGACGACCTACCTGGTGCCCTTCTTCGTCGCCAACTACGGCGTGCTCACGGCGACGAGACGGACGAACGCCGAGAGTTAACATGCGCGCCATGAGCGCCTCCGAGTCATCCCCAACCGATACCGACCGGTTCGACCGGTTGGAAGCCCGAGTCCGGGCACTCGAAGATGTAAACGCCATCCGCAACCTCAAGGCCCGCTATGCCGAGCTGTGCGACAACAGCTACGACCCTGATGGTCTGGCCGCGCTCTTCACTGAACATGCCGTGTGGGAGAGCGAAGCGTTGGGAAATTGCAACGGCCGGGAGGAAATCCGGGCCTTCTTCGCCGCTGCTACTGAGCTCTTCAGCTTTGCCATCCACTACAGCCTCAACAGCCAGATCGAAGTCGACGGCGATCGAGCCACCGCTCAGTGGTACCTGTTCATGCCATGCACTCGCGGTTCCGACAGCGAGGCGCTTTGGCGGGCAGCCGTCGAGAACGAAACCTATGTCCGAGTCGACGGCAGGTGGATGTTCGAACGCAAACAATCGAGGCCGCTGTTCTCGACCACGTTCGCCGAGGGTTGGAGCCGCGTCCCGCACCTGTAGACGCGTGCAGCTAGACGCGTACAGCCTGCAGGATCTGGGTACGCAGTCCCACCATCGCCGAGTCGCTCCAGGGGAGGTTGACCTTCTGGTCGGCAATCGTGTTGCCGGTCGGGCGAACTCCGAGCACGAAGTTGGCGAAGGTCTCGGCCAGATCCTCGGCCGGATTGGTTGTGGCGTAGTCGGCGACAAAGTCATCCCGATGGGCTTCGTAGAAGGCTTCCAGCCCGTCGTAGTCCTCGGTCTCTTGCAGACGGTTGATCTCATCGATCTGCCGCTGCGGCCAGAATTTCTGGACGAACTCGGCCATGGTGGTACCGCTGGAGGGCGCAACCTTCACCCGTGAGTAGGTGGGGCAAGCGTCGGGATCGTCGGCGGGCAGGCGGCACCTGGGTCGCCTGCAAGGTCAGCAAGTGGCCAAACTCGTGGATCAAGACGTAGTCGAGGTCTTCGCCCAGACCGAGGCTGACCCCGAGTACCCACTTCGTCGGGTCCCCCGACTCGATGCTTCAAGGTCAAGACAAACCGGCGGCTCGTCATTCACGGTGACGCTGCCGGCCTGACGGGTAGTCGTGTCCTACGTCAGAGCCTCGACCAAGATGGCGTCGACGTACTTCTGATGCTCGGCACATACGTCCGCCGGCGAGCGATCGCAGCCGGCAGCCAGCCACCGGTGCATGACCGACAAGAAGCCACCGGCAAGAAAGTCGGACACGAAGCCGATGCGCTCTGCCCCCATCGAAGTGCTGGCGAGATGCTCTCGCCACGAAGTCACGAGATGGCGCTGGAAACTCTCGCTTATCTCACCTAGCAGCGGCTGGCTCATGATCGGAAGGAGGACCGGCTGCATCTCCTGCACGTGCTCGAACAGTGGCAGGAGGTCGGGAACACCTGCCGGGCCGGCAATCGTGAGGACTTCCGGCATCGCTGCGGTGAGGAGGTCGTACTTGTTGTCGAAGTGGGCATAGAACGTCGAGCGGCCGATGCCGGTTCTGTGCGCAATCTCACCAAGGACTTCGGCCCGTCCCGCGCGGTCGACGACGCCAGCTTCGACGTGCCGATCGGAGCGGTCACCGGCTGCATCGGAGCCAACGGCTCGGGCAAGACCACCACCATGCGCATGATGTTGGGACTCACTCCACCCACCAGCGGCACGGCACTCTCGGGTGAGGTCGCGGCATGAGCCACACCGGAACAGCACTGGCCCCGAGTCTTCGCAGCGAGTTCCTGAATCTCCGTTCGACACCCACGGCCAAGATCCTGCTCATTGCCTCGATGGCAATGGCGGCGGCGTCGTTGATCGCCAACCTCGGCACCATTGCCACCGTTGATTTGGCCGACGACTCATCGCTCGAACTGGCGATGCACGCGTCGACGGTGGCCACGCTGGTGTTTGCCCTCACCGCCGGAATCGTCGGTTCGACCAGCGACTATCGCTTCGGGCGCATCGACCAGCTGTTGCTGAGCCGACCTCGCCGATCGGCGGTGCTGGTCGCCAAAGCTCTCGCCGGGGGCGTGGTGGGCATCGGCTACGGACTTTTCGGCGCCGTGGTCGCCATTGGAGCGACCGCGTCGTACTACACGGCGAAGGACGTCCCGCTAGATCTCACCTCGGCAGTCATCGTCCGGCCGCTACTGGGAGCGTTGCTGGGGTGTGCCTGCTTCGTAGCCCTGGGCGTTGGTGTCGGCACCGCGGTCAGGAATCAACCGATGGCGCTTGGCGGGTCGCTGGCCCTGCTGCTCATCGCACAGCCGATGCTGTTGCTCGGCGTGCCCCGTATCGGAAAGTGGTTGCCGGGGAGCGCTGGCCTGGCGGTCACCGAAAGCCCCGACGCAGAGCGTCCAACCGGCCGGCTTGGGCCGATTTAGGCCTGAAGGACGCCTAGGCCTCAGACCTCGGCCCCACCCACAAGACCGAGTGCGTGCCATGAGCGAAGGCCGAGCAGGTCGGCCAGCACCGGGTCGGCATCGGCTTCGGCCAACTGATCGGCCGAGAGCGAGCGCTGCCAGTTCTCTTGGCCTCGGATGTGCGGTCGGGTGTAATAGCTGAAGATGCCAGCTCGGCGTTCCGAACTGCTGGTGTTCACACCCGTCTGGTGCCACAGGCGGCCATCCATGACGCACAGAGTCCCCGCGGGCGCCTCGAGCGATACGAGTTCAGGCGAAGACTGACCGTCCGTGAGGTGTTGGGGGCCGTGACCCAGAAGGTGGCTGCCGGGAGCCACGAGGGTGGCGCCAGTGTCGGCTTTGAAGTCGTCGACCATCCAGGTTGCGTTTGCCGCTTGGGGAAGCTCTGGCCATGGCTCAGGCAGATAGCCCTGGTCGGCGTGCATCACCATCTCTCCTCCGCCCGGGCTGGTGATGTTGGCGCTGATGTTCGACAGCAGTACTCGTTGGCCCAGCAAGTGGCGCACCAGGCCGAGTGCGGTCGGATTCGTCACCAGATCAACGAAGGGCTGACCTTCTGCCAGTAGGGCCCATACCCGTTGGTTTGTCCGATCTCGGTCGTACGGATAACCCCGGCCGGCATCGGGGGACCGATCGGCCAGCTCATAGAGCAGATCGTGGACCGCGGCCAGCGCGTCGGCCGTCAACACATCGGCGATCAGACACAGCCCATGCTCGGCCAGATCAGCGAGCGCCAGCTCGAGATCAGCAGTTGGTTCGAGCCCCAGCTGTTCGGTACCCATTCGAATCACCCCTCGCCTGTGTTGGCCCGATTCCACCACGACATGTCCCCGCTGCGAACCTCATCGCTGTAGCGCACGTCGAAATCCCCGGTGAGGGTAACCAGCCACAGCGCTCCGGTCTCGGTGAACATCGGCCCATGAAAGTGGTCGGGTGGAAAGCAGAAGTACGTGGGTCCCTCGAAGTGCTCTTCGCCGTACCAGCAATCGCCCTCTAGCAAGATGTCTTCTTGCAGCACGGAGTGGGCCTCGGCCGCCGCCGTGTGCCAACCCGGAGGCTCTTTGATCAACAGGCTCGTTGCCCCGGTCTCGGGATCGTGCGACAGCATTCGAGCCAACCCGTAGCCCTTGATATCGAGCTCGGCCGGCTGGTCCGAGTCTGGGCCCCACAGCACAGCCGTCGACTGCCAGGGGATGTCCGTGAACGCCTTGCCATCAACCGGTTGTCTGCCCATGGGGCCAGTATCCCCCAGGTCACGCCATTGGGGGGTGCCTTCACCCCCAAACGCACACACATGCAGGCACTCTTACCAACGGTTCCTCTCGAGCGCATGCTGGCGAGATGCATCGAATCAAGCGACACTCTCTCGCGCCTGCGTTGGCCGCGATCGGCCTGCTGGCCTCAGCCTGCAGCAGTTCAGCCCCGGTCGATGCGGGAGATCAGTCGTCTGCCCCTAGTGAGTCCTCAACCACGACCGCTCCGCCAGCAGCGCTCCCGCCGACAACCGGGCCGCCATCGACGCTTCCCCCAACCACGCTGCCACCGGTGCAGGATCCAGCCGTCGCCGCCACCCTCGCGGCGTACACCACATGGTCCGATCAAGCTCGCCACTGGACAGACGAACGGCCACTCACCAGCGAGGAGTGGCACGTCGTCGATTCGGATGTCGGCCGACAGGCGGTTGCCTGCCAACCTTCACCGTTCCAAACGGTGGTCCGTGAGTTCGACGAGTTTCCTGCGTTCGGATTCTCGGGCGACGATGTCGTTCCCGGCCTGATCGTGAACGGGACCTCAGTCAAAACGGCTGATCTACCAGTGGTGCCGATTGAACGAGCGCCGCTCACGCTGCGCTCGAGCCTGGCCTCGGAGAACCCGCTTGTTCTCATCGAGACACCAGATTCGGGGACCCTCGCCGCCGCCGTTGCCGACATCAAGCGTGACGCCGACAACCCGCCCATGGTGATCGACCGGGTCTCCTACGGTCGGGTCCTCTATTTCACGATGACCAGCACCGAGGTGCGGAGCGCCCAGGAATTACAGGTGGCGATCGACGCGGTGAACCGGCAGTACAGCGGCGAGGGCACCGTTGACGTCAGCCACTTGGAGACCATCAGCCAGTCTGACATCTCGCTGATTGCCTACGGCGGCGACCAGAGCCTGACCCTCGGCGCCATCCGATCGGGTGATATCAACCAGTTTTTTGGCCCAGCCAACACGGCGACAGCAGCACCCTTGGCCTTCGCCCTGCGCACCCTCGACGGGGCTCCGGTGACATTGAGCGAATCGGCCGATGTCAACCAACTGACCTGCACCAGAATCCCCGATCCGTTCGACTTCAAGCTGAACGTCTCAGCCGTGCAGGGAAAGCTCGTCGTGTCCGTCAACAGCGACCCGGAGCTGACCGTCAAGGACGAGAACGCGTTCCTCCGCAAAACGGACGGTAAGGGCTCACTCAACCTGGATCTCGACCCAGGCATCAACAAAATCAAGTTGCGCTATACGAACCTTGGGTGCGACAACCAGTTCAAGGTCACGTTCAACATGATTGGGACGGGTGTGGTCCATACCGAGAGTCATCCGACGCCAGGGTGTTTCCAAGAAGGAGACGTCACCATCAACCTCGAGATCGACACCAACGACGGAACCGTCACCAAGGTGTGAAAGACATGCCTCCGGTCACGGTGTTCGCCGTCGATGACCATCCGGCCTTTCTGGCCACGGTCAAGATGGTCGTCAACGCGACGCCAGGCTTCGCGTTGATCGGTACCGCTACTTCCGGGCACGACGCCCCCACTGTGCTGTCGTCCGGCGTTGCGCTGTCCTCGGGCGTTGCACTGTCCTCCGGCGTTGCACTGTCCTCCGGCGTTGCACTGTCCTCCGGCGTTGCACTGTCCTCCAACCTTGCACCGTCCTCCGGCGTTGCGCCGCCCAGTCGCGAGCCGATTGATCTCGTGCTCACCGATGTGAGGATGCCGGGAATGTCCGGACCACAACTGGCCAGCGAGCTCCGAACTCGAGGACTGACGAGGTCGGTCGTGCTGTTGAGCAGCTACGACGTCGAGGACCTCCCCGAGAACTCGACCTCGGCTCCCGGCGTGGGCGGGTTCTTGACCAAGGCCCAGTTGTCACCGTCGGTCGGTATAGAAAGAGTGAGCAGGGGCTTTGACCGATCAAGACGTGATCGCAGGCGTTGAAGGGTCTACGTCTGCCGTAGGCGAACGGGCCGAGATCGAAGCACAGGTTCGCCAGCAATTCATCGGGTTGTTGCGCACCGAGATGTAGACGATGGGGATCGCTACCACCGCGTTCGTCACCATTGGGGTGGTCTTCGACAAGGCCCCCATCGTGTGGGTGTGCGTCTTCGGTCTCGGTTGCGGGCTCTTTCGTCAGCTCGGCCGTCGACTGGTGAGAAAGGGTGACGTGCGAGGGGCGGTGATCGTGTTCACGGCCGGACAATGGGCAACCACGATTGCCGTCGTCTGGGTACTACCACTCGCGCTACCCGTGATGCTGTTCAACCTCGTCGTCCCCGTGCTGCTGGGCGCGACCTATCTCGACGACCGAGACCACCGCCCGATCGCCTACTTTGTCGATGGGGGTCGCTGGTCTGATGGGCGTTGTTGGGCTCACTCAGGACCGTTTCGATCTCGCTGCCGGCGAATCGACAACGTTGATCGGCTGGGGAACGATCGTCTTCCTGGTTGGCTACACCTGGATGTTCACCGCAACCGTTCGCGATGCCAACCGCACCCGAGTGGCGACGCTCGAGCGAGCACTGACCGCCAACGATGCCCTTGCCGCCAGCCAAAACGAGCTACTGCAATCGCGTCGTCGCCTGGTTTGAGGTAGCCGACCAGGAGCGCGGACGGATCGAACGCAACATCCACGACGGTGCGCAACAACGACTGGTATCGGTCGCCGTGCAGCTGAAACTCGCTCGAACTCTTGCGGTGGCCGGCCAACCCCCGGATGAGAAAACCCTCGACGCCCTCCACGACGAGGTAACCGCTGCGCTGCATGAGTTGCGCGAATTGGCGAGAGGCATCTACCCCTCGCTGCTGACCGAACGTGGTCTGATCGACGCCCTCGGCGCAGCAGCGCGGCAGTCAGCGTTTCCGACAACCATTGCATCGACCGACAAGTTCGATCTGCCGAACGATGTCGAGTCTGCGCTGTACTTCTTCTGTCTCGGGGCCATGCAGAACGCAGCGAAACATGCCGGTTCGAACGCCGAGCTGACGCTCTCGTTCCAGCGCCATGACGACAGCCTGAGCGTCGAGATTTCCGACAACGGAATCGGGTTCGACGACACGATCACCAATCGATCCCGCGGCCTACTCAACATGTCTGACCGGGTCCGCGCCCTCGGCGGCGACCTCTCGATCGAGTCAACGCTGGGCGACGGCACCACGATCAGCGCCCTCGTGCCGCTGCAACGGCCGGTTCAAGACCAGTTCCCCCTCACCCGATGAGTGACCTTCGAGTTGTCGTCCCCGACGACGACCTTCTGATGCGCAGCGGTGTGGTGGCAGTTGTTGGGCTCGTCGAAGGAGCGTCCGTTGTTGCCGAGGCCGGATCTCTTTCCGAACTCCTCGCGGCGGTGGCTACGCACCGGCCCGACGTCGTCGTCACCGATGTCCGGATGCCGCCCACATTCACCGATGAGGGCGTGCAGGCCACCCGCAGCATTCGCGACGATTGGCCAAGCACCGGCGTCGTTGTTCTCAGTCAGCATGCCGAGCCGGAGCATGTGCTCACCGTCTTTGAGGCCGGCAACGACGGGATTGCGTACCTGCTCAAGGAAAACGTCGCCGACATGGCAACGCTGGAGAACTCAATCCGGGCTGTGGCCACCGGTGGTTCGTCGGTCGATCCGGCGGTGATATCGATTTTGGTCGAGAGCCGCACCCGTCGCTCCACGGGCATCGACGGGCTGACCCCGCGGGAAACGGAAGCGCAAGGAAGCGAGGAGATCAGGCCGGCTGGATGGTGTCGATCTCGTGCGGGTATCTGAACCAACGCAGGGCTTCGAAGTCGGGGGTGGTCGCAGGCGGATCGAGGAGCTCGATCTCCTCCGAGGCAAGGCGGTCGAACATCGCTTCCGCCTGAGCCAAATGTTCGGCCAACGACGTGGCGTCGCCGGCAGTTGAGCGGGTCGGGAACGTCATCGACCCAGATTCGTAACTGATGTCGAACAGCGAGTGAGGTGGCGCCGTCACACCAAAACGATGACGCCACATGCCGGTGTCGGGTTCGAACCGGTAGTACGGCAACAGCTCGTGGCCTCGGTCGGCCAACAGCGCAACCGCTCCAACGATGTACTCCAACGCTTCGTCATCGATGAAATAATTGAAGTTCACCCGAATCCAACCGGGCTTGATGCCTTCACACCCAAGCGTGATCTCGCTCTCGAACGCTCGCGATTGGTCGAGATCGATGCCGAGCAGCCGATGCCCGTAGGGGCCAGCGCACGAACAACCGCCGCGCGATTGGATGCCGAACAGGTCGTTCAAGACGGCGACGACGAAGTTGTGATGCAAGAACTGCCGTCGATTGTGATCGGCCCGATCGCTATCCCGCACAACGAACGACACGATCGACAGACGATCGGCGTCTTGGTTGCCGAGGATCTCGAGATTTGGATGTTCTCCCCAAGAGGCAAAGGCCTTCGCCAGTAGGTCCTCTTCGCGGGCCTTGATGGTGTCGACGCCGACGGCGTTCTTGAGTTGGAAAACAAGACCGGCCCGGATCGAACCGACGATGTCTGGCGTGCCGCCCTCCTCCCGATGCTCGACATCTGGCAAATAGTCGTGTTCGGTCGGATTGACGTAGGTGACGGTGCCGCCACCGGGGACGTCAGGCACCCGGTTGGTGAAGAGGTCGCGCCGTGCGACCAACAACCCGGGGGTGCCAGGGCCGCCGATGAACTTGTGGGGCGAAACGAAAACCGCATCGAGTTGCTCGCCCCCGTGGCCACCCATGTCGATCTCGACATAGGGCGCAGCCGCCGCGTAGTCCCAGAACGCACGAGCCCCGTAGCGATGCAGCAGCTCCGACACGGCTGCCACATCAGTAAGGATGCCGGTGACGTTCGATGCAGCCGAAAACGAGCCGATCAGCTGAGGCCGGTCGGCGTAGCGACGCAGCTCGGTCTCGAGCATGTCGAGATCGATGTGGCCATCGGCATCTTCATTGATGGTGACAACGTCGGCGATCGACTCGCGCCAGGGAATCTCGTTGGAATGATGTTCGTAGGGCCCGATGAACACGACGGGCCGCTGGTCGGCTGGGATGTGTTGCTCCAACGCATAGCGATCTTCCAGCAGGGAAGGGATCCGCAGCCCAAGCACGCCGATGAGCTTGGCGATAGCGCCGGTGGAGCCGCTCCCGCAGAACAGCACAGCGTGCTCGTCGGTGGCCCCAACTGCATCGGCAATCACCGAGCGCGCCTCTTCCCGGAACTTGGTCGTCTGCAACCCGGTGCCCGATGACTCGGTGTGGGTGTTGGCGTACAGCGGCAACACGAGCTCGGAGATGTACTTCTCGACGAACGACAGGGCCCGCCCGGAGGCCGTGTAGTCGGCATAGACCATCGGCCTCGGCCCGAATGGCCCCACCATGGTTTCGGAACTGCCGATGATGGCATCCCGAATGTGGCAGATCAGCTCGTCCTTCGGGGGATTTGTCATCGCTTCAAGCCTACTGACTGGAAAATCTTCGACTGCCTGACATCACAGGAACAGCAGGCAGTCAGCGGGGGCCGAACGCTAAATGTTCTTTAATTTTTAAAGATGTCAGACATCGACCACTAGGGTCCTCGTAGCACTCACAAGTCCGACTGACAGGATGAGGCCGTGGACGACATCGATCCCTCACCAGCGAGACCGACAACGGCGCAGCCGGCGAATCGCACACAAACTCTCGTGGCCGTCGCGGCCTGCTTCGGAATCTTCCTGGCCGGCCTCGCGGTGGGACGAGCGTGGGGCGACGAGCCAGACATGATCATCGTTCCACAAGCCCAGACCGCTTCGCCCGAACTGGCGCCACCGCCGCAGCAGGCGAACCAACTGCCGAGCCCGACAACTTCCGTTGCAGAGCAAGCCAGCACCAACACCTCAGAATTGCCCCCTGCTGGTCCGGAAATCAGCGTCGAGGGTCTCGAACGCGACCTCGCCGTCGTCAACCTCGACAGGATTACCTTCGCCACCGGCACAAGCGCGCTCACATCGGAGGGGCGCGACGCCGTACAAGCGGCAGCAGCGGTGTTGATGGCCCACCCGTTCATCCCCATCGAAATCGAAGTCAGAACGTATACCGAGGCATCGGCCGGCGAGAATCACGGCGTGAGCACCGCCCGAGCCGAGGCGATCTCGGCGGCCTTCACCGATGCAGGCGTCTCCGGCGCCCGTCTGGCGACCGTGGGACTTGGCAACCCAGGCGACAACGAGTCAGGCGACCAACCAGAGAACCGGGTCGAGCTCGAGGCCGGCCCGCCGGCTGCCCTCACTCTGGCCCTGCGGTCGATACCGGGTGACATTTCGTTCGATCCTGGCACGGCAATCCTGACCACCACTGGCACTCAGATTCTAGCCGAGGTGAAGGAAGCCTTGATGATCGATCCAGCGGTCGACGTCGAGATATCGGTCCACACATACTCCGAGGAAACAAGCGATGCCAACCACGACCTGAGCCACCACCAAGGTGAGGCCATGATCGAGGTCCTGGTGCTCCAGGGCATTCCCCGCGATCGGCTGACAATGATCGGGCACGGCGATCCAGCCCACTTTTCGCAGCCGGGACGCGACACCTACGTCACGTTCTACGGATTGGACTAGACGTCCGCTTGGCTGCCGGTCGACATGGCAGCGGTGACCGCAGCCGCCTTTATCGTCTTTCCGACATCTCGCTTGGCCAGCCCAAGCAGGCGCAGCAACAGGCTCACCCGGTCGTCGAGTTGTTCTTCGCCCGATTCATCGGCCAGATCAGATCGCATCCACTGCACCACGGCTCCGAGCACGGCGTCAGTGGCCGATGCGGCTGACGCCACGTCGAACCGTCCAGCCTCGATCCCGCTCTCGACGGTCCCCAGAATGACGGTCCGGATACGCAGCCGGAAGGTCGGGATCGCCGCCAGCAGCGAGACAAAAGCGGCGGCACCCGCCGGGTCTTCGGAGGAAAGAAGCAGCAGTTGTCGGCTGCCGATTGCCACCCGAATGGCCGGGTCGTTCTCAATCGAATCGAGGATTGTCGAAGCGATTTCGACCGTCATCTGCAACTGACCGGCAATTTCCTCGACCAGGTCGATCAGAGATGGGAAGTGGTTGTAGAAGGTGCCCGAGGCCACGCCGGCCTCGCCGGCGATCTCACCAACGGTGGCACCGTCTGGTCCCCGACGAGCCAACACGATCATTCCCGCATGCATCAGCTGAGCGCGAGTTCGCGCCCGCTTCTTTGGGTACCCGGCTTCACCCTCGCTGAGGGTGCCGCCCCTAGGGGTGGCGTTGTTGGGGTTGGCTGGAGACATCAAGGAGCCTTTGTACCGACGTTGGAACGACATGACAAGTATCACATGTCTCACACTGACGGTCTTGTTCAATATTGCCTATGCTACTCAATATTAGACATGACCGTCAGAAATGTTTCGGTTCTGTTTCCAGCCCGTTTCGAGAATGAGGTTCGACATGGCCACCAAAACAACAAAGACACCGTCTGAGCGAGTCAAAGAGGCCGACCTCGAAATTCTCGAGGCCACCATCGAGGCACTCACCCAGGCCGTCCCGGTTGGACTGAGCCCATCGAAGACGGCCGCCAGTGCAGGTCGCCTGGCCAAAGCGATGCTGACCCAGCCGAAGGCCATTGGTCGTCGAACCATGCATCTCACAGGAGAGATGCTGCAGATCGCGGCCGGCACCAGCGATATCGCCCCAACCGGCGACCGTCGCTTCGGCGACAGCAGCTACGCCAGCAATCCGGTCTACAAGCGACTGGCGCAGTCCTACCTGGCCGGCGACAGCGCTCTCCATTCCCTCATCGACGATCTGGATCTTGACGAGAAGACCCGCCTTCGGGCCGAGCTTGCCGTCAACATCGTCTCGAGCACCACAGCCCCAACCAATCACCTGCTGGGCAACCCTGCTGCGCTGAAGGAAGCCAAAAGAACCAAGGGTAAGAGCCTGGTGGCCGGCGCACGCCATGCCGCCCACGACGTTCGCCACAACGGTGGGATGCCCTCAATGGTCGACTCTCGACCATTCGTGCCAGGCGAGACGATCGCCACCACTCCCGGTGTTGTCGTCTTCTCGAATCCTGTGTTGGAACTGATCCAGTACAAGCCAACGACCACCAAGGTCTACAAACGACCGATCATGGTCGTGCCTCCGCAGATCAACAAGTACTACATCCTCGACCTGGCCCCCGGCCGCAGCTTGATCGAACACCTCGTCGGGGAAGGTCAGCAGGTCTTCTGCATCAGCTGGCGCAACGCCGAGCCGAGCCACCGCGACTGGGACCTCGACACCTACGTCGCCGCTGTCCTCGAGGCCACCGAGGCAACGATGGAGATCAGCAAGACCAAGGACATCAACTTGCTGGGCGTGTGCGCCGGCGGCATCACCGCCACCGCCATGTTGGGACATCTCGTGGCCACCAACGACAAGCGCATCAACTCGGCCAGCTTTCTGGTGACCGTGCTCGACTGGGAGACCCCGTCAACCATCGGCACATTCGTCTCGCCCACCCTCGCCAAAACCGTCGGTCGTATGAGCAAGCGCAAGGGTGTGTTGTCCGGCGACGATCTCGGGAAGCTGTTCGCCTGGCTGCGCCCCAACGACCTCATCTGGAACTACTGGGTCAACAACTACCTGATGGGCAAGAACCCACCGGAGTTCGATGTGCTGGCTTGGAACGGTGATTCCACCAATCTGCCGGCCGCCCTTCATCGCGACTTCCTGCAAATCGCTCTGACGAACGGCATGGCCAAGGCCGGGGCCGTCGAAGTGCTCGACCACCCGATCGACCTGGCCGATGTCGCCTGCGACACCTTCGTCGTCGGCGCCGAAACTGATCACATCACCCCATGGCGAGCCTGCTACGGCACCGTCAACTTTCTCGGCGGGAACGCCGAATTCGTGCTGAGCTCGCAAGGACACATCCAGGCATTGGTCAATCCGTCAGGCAACCCCAAGGGCCGCTACCGCACAAACGCAGACGCCGCCGATGGCCCTCGCCTCGACGCCGACGAATGGCTCGATGGCTCCGCCGAGCACGCTGGCAGCTGGTGGGACTACTGGACAGAGTGGCTGAGCTCGCGCTCCGACACTTCGGTGAATGCGCCGAAGACGCTGGGAAGTGCCACCCATCCGGCCGGCATCGCAGCGCCAGGCGAGTACGTACTCGCCTAGACCCGCACGGAGGATGGCTCGCTTCCTACAGAGCCATGATCCACACTGGGCCGATAGCTACTACTGATGCGATGTTCCAACCTGCGCCGGCCGATGATGGCGAACAGATGATGATCTCTGTCGGCTCTCAAGAGCTCAGCGTCACCGTTCACAATCAAGGTTGCGGCAAACCGCTGCTGTTGATCAACGGCATCGGTGCCACTGGCGATCTCTTCGAACCCCTCATTGAGCATCTCGGGGATCGTGAGGTCATCACCTTCGATGCACCTGGCGTTGGCCGCAGCGCCACCCCCGGATATCCGCCGACCATGCGTCGGTTGGCCCGAACGGTGGCTGGGCTGATCGAGCAGACTCCACACACATCTGTCGACGTGCTGGGCCTGTCATGGGGTGGTGCCCTCGCCCAGGAACTCGCGTACCGACATCCAGAACGGGTTCGGCGCCTCGCTCTGGCTGCCACCATGCCCGGTTGGGCTTCGGCCCCGGGCCGGCCAGCCGCCATGTCGATTCTGATGTCGCCGGCGCGCTACTACTCCCCCAGCTACCTACGCCGCGTTGCACCGACGCTGTATGGCGGCGCCATCGCTGACCACCCCGAACTGCTGGATCGTCACGCCGAGCAGCGGGCCTCCAATCCGCCTACAGCACGGGGCTATCTCTACCAGTTGGCGGCCTTACGGCGCTGGAGCAGCCTGCCTTGGCTGCACCGGCTACGTACACCCACCTTGGTGATGTCGGGAGATGACGACCCAATCATCCCGACGTTGAACGCCAAGTTGATGGCAGGCCTGCTGCCAAACGCCACGCTCCATGTGGTGGAGGGCGGCGGACACCTCTTCATGTTCACCCGGGCCGCTGAGACGGCGGAGCTTCTGCAAGAGTTCTTTGCCAGCAGCAGCGAGTTGGCCAGAAGGCAACTGGCAGCTGCCTGAGGATCTGTCTCCAGGCTGTTGGCATGGGGACCACGCCCCGTTGTGAGGACTGATGTACCGAACGTACGGTCAGCTCCATGAAGCCGGGGAAAACCATCGCTCTGACCTTTGGCGTCGGACTGATGTTGATCAGCACAGGATGCAGCGCGAGCGACGGTAGCGAGAGCGCCGGGTCGGCCGTCACCGTTCCTTCAACGACGGTGATGGCAACACCCCCAGCCACCACAGCGCTCGCGACCACGACATCAACAACCATGGACGAAATAGCCGCTGTATTGGCGGCAGTAGAGGGCTTCAACACCGCCTTCGCTGTCGCAAGTAGGCCGTACGATCCGGAACACCCGTTGCTCGACCGTTTCACAACGGGCGAGCTCCGAGAGCGGCTTCGCGAGAGCTTCACCCTGAGTGCCGCCGACGGCGACACTGTCGTCGGCGACTACCTGGTGGGCGACGACATCTCTGTAACGATCAGAAACGATGGCACGGCACTCGTAGAGGCTTGCACACAGGACGAGACGGTCAGGTTGTCAACCAATGGGGATGTTCTTTCCGCTGCCGAAGACCAAGCGACGCTCTTCTACACGGTTCTGACGCTCGGGATCGATGGCGCCTGGCGAGTGTCCGAAGAGGGCTATGTCGACGGAACGCCCCAAGCATGCGACCTGTAAGAAGTCTGCCAGCGGCGGCGCTGCTCTTTCTCCTCCTTGCGACTCCGGCTTCCGCCGCCGACAGAAAGGACAGAACCGGAGAACCAGCGGTAAGCGCGAATTCTGACGAGTCTTCGGCCACGGTGAAGATCACGTACCCGGGGCGGATTGGCGACGTGCCGGTCGGGGCTGATCCGCTGGCCAACTGTCGATTTCACGGGCCGGTCAATGCCGATGGTGTGCGGGCGCTGCTGGCGGTGTCGGTGGCGGCCCGGGTGCGGCCCCTCGACGATGCCGAGTCGTACGCAGTGGTGAACTGCGATACCACTCGCTTTTCCGGTGCGGCATCAGCCGTGTGGCCGATCGACGAAGATCCGCCGAGCGAAGTCATCGACGTGCTGATCCAGTCGGCCGTCGCCCGCCTCCAGTTACCGGTGCCCACACCGCGGAGCGCTCCCGACGGTTCCAACACGCCATTTCTAGTCAACCTGCCGGCCTGGTTCTGGGTCGACGACGACAGCTGGCAGGCCCTGTCGGCGACGGCCGGACTGGGGGTGCTGGGCGGCACGGTCACCGCAAGGGCAACTCCGGCCAACAGCAGCTGGTCTCCCGGTGACGGATCGCCTGATCTGCCGTGCGCCGGACGAGGGTCGGAGTGGTCGGCCGCCGAGGACGATCTAGGCGCAGATTGTGCGTACACGTATCGAACAACGACTTCGGGCCACCCACCGCTGACGCTGACCGTCCGAGCCGAGTACGTCCTTGGCCTTAGCTGTTCCCCCGCCCGGCTTTGCAACGGCGCGAGTCTGCCCAGCTCGCTCGCGGTCAGCTCGAGCCGATCCATCCATGTCACCGAAGCCCGCGGCGTCATCACCGGGTGATCGGTTATTTCCTGATTTCTTTCTCGGAAACTCGCTATTGAGGTTGTTAAAACGAACGTTCGTTCGTAAATTCTACTCACGCCTCTCGTTCGGGCGCTCGAAGCGACAGCTTCCTCACGAAACCGGTTTCCTCGATCCTGGGATGTGAAAGATGTGCTCTGTCGCCGCTGATCTCAACCCCTTGGTGGGTCTCGTCCAGGCCTGTGATGTCACCGAGTTAGATGCCAACGGGTTGGCTTTGGCAACGTCAACAGTTCGACGGCTCGAACGCTCGCTGGCCGGATTGACGGTACGCATCGCACAACGGTCCGATGTGCTGGCCTCCGCCGGCGCCGGTCCGTGTGCTCACGAAACCCTGTTCGGTAACCGCGAGGTCAGCAGCAACCAGGCTCGAACTGAATCGAAACGCTCCCGGGCTGCCCGATCGCTGCCCTCCATCGGCGACGCCCTCAACGAAGGTGAAACTTCGGCCGAACACCTCGACCTTCTCGCCAATGCGCTCTCGGGGTTAAGCGACGACGAGCATCAAGCGTTCACCGCCAACGAAGCCGAACTCAACGATGCGGCCCGCAACCTCCCACCCGAAGCATTCGGCCGAAAGGCAAAGGCTCTGGCCCAGCGGGCCAGCGGCGACCACGGCCGCAAAAACGCTGAAGGGCAACGAGCTGCAGCGGAGTTCAAGTCTTGGCGAGGCAAAGACGGCATGGGCCACTTCAAGGGCCGCCTCGACATCGAACGCTTCGATGCACTCACCCAGGCCATCGAACAAGAGATGGCCGGCATCGCCGCCTCCGCCCGTCACGACAACGAACCAGCCAAGAAGAACAAGCACCTCGCCGCCACCGCTCTCTGCAATCTGGTCGCCGGCGGTGACAATGGCCAAGGTCGGGCCCACATCTCACTCATCGTCGACGAGGACACCGTTCGCAAGGGCCCGCACCAGCACTCGGTGCGAGAGACGACCAACGGCGACCCCCTCGATCCGGATGCCCTCGGTCGCCTGCTTTGTGACTCGATCATCCAGAAGGTGCTCGTCGACAACCGCGGGCTACCGCTCGACGTTGGCCGCCGACACCGAACCGCAACCGATGCGCAGTGGGTCGCACTCAAGGCGATCTACACCAGCTGCGCAATGTGCGACCGCCCGATCAGCTGGTGCCAAGCACACCACATCAAGCCGTGGCATCCCGTTGCGGCGGGCGAGCCCGGCGGACCCACCGATCTCGACAATCTCGTCCCACTCTGCAGCCACCACCATCACCTGGTTCACGAGGGTGGCTGGACCATAAAACTCCAGCCCGACCGGATGCTCGAAGCCTGCAAACCCGACGGCACGCCCGCCTACACCACCAGACCCGACCGTCTCACCGAGCAATGACCCTCCACGAGCAGCGACCTTCCACCAGCAGTGACCGTCCACCAGTCTTCCTCGGCGTCGTTATGCCCCGCGAGGCTTCCAACGGTCTGCCGCATCTTCGACAAGCCCCGCTTTGTCGATCTTGGCAGTACCGGCCAAGGGCAACTCGGCCACAAACCACACCGCTCGTGGATGGGCATAAGCCGGGCCGTTCTCGAGCGCCCAGGTTTTGATGGCTTCCTCGTCAGCGACCTCGCCAGCGGCGAGAACCACAAAAGCCACCGGAAGCTGCCCCTTCAGATTGTCGGCCACCGGCACCACGGCGGCTTGGTGAACGACCGGACAGCGTTCGAGCATTTGCTCAACATCGCCGGGATAGACGTTCTCACCGGCACACGAGAACATGTCGTCGACTCGCCCAACGAAATAGTGCCAGCCGTCGCTGTCCATCGTCATCACATCACCCGTGTGATACCAGCCGTCAGTGAGCCGAGCAGCGGTGACGTCAGGCAAGTTGTGGTAGCCGCTCATGACTCCCGGGCTGCGAGCCCACAGCTCGCCCTGCGCCCCATCACCCTCGACACTGTTGCCATCGGCATCGACCAGTTTGGTCTCGACCTCGGCCAGCGGATAGCCCACAGAAATGTCGGGGCGAGGCAAACCGTCCGGGTGACCACCGAACACGGCAACAATCTCGGTTGTGCCGTACCCATTGGTGATGACACACCCCGGGAACAACTGCCGCGCCTGATCGAACAACGCCTGGGTCATCGGCGCCGAGCCAATCGAAAGTCGCCGCACCGAGTCACGGTTGAGCACGGCAAGCAGGTCTGGGCGAGCGAACATCAGGGCGAACATGGTCGGCACCCCCGTCATAGCGGTCACGTTGTGAAGGTCGATGGCCCGCAGATAGTCCTCGGCATCAAAGCGTCGCAACAGCACCGTGCTGCCACCCAAGCTCACCGCCATTTTCAACTGCATCTGGGCGTTCTTATGGTACATCGGCGCCGACACCAGCAAGCGCTCGTCAGGGTCCATCGGCATCACACCGCCCAGGTACTGATCGATGCTGAACAGCTGGCCGCCATGGGTGAGCAGCACCCCTTTCGGGCGCCCGGTCGATCCCGACGTGTACATCTGCACCGCGACGTCGTCGGCGGCCATCTCCTGCACCGGCAGCGGGTCGTGGTCGATCAGCGCACCCCAATCAGCGCTGCCGAACTCGACACGTGGCATGTCGGGCACGCGGTCAACGTTGTCCGCATCGAACAACGCCAGGGCCATGCCAGAGTCTTCGGCCACCCAGGCCAACGTGTCGGCTGGCTGACGGATGTTCAGGGGAACCGTGACCAACCCAGCTCTGGCGATTCCAAAGTAGGCGATGGCGTAGTCGACCGAATTGTCGGCAACGATCCCGACCCGATCACCCCGCTGCAGCCCCCTCGCCAGCAGCCCCGCCGCCAGTCGGCCGCAGCGCTCATCCAGTTCGTCATACCCAACGGCAACCGGCGTTGCGATATCACCGTGAGTCACATCGAAGAAGGCGGTACGTCCCGTACCTACCCATTGGCTAAAAACGCCGCCCAGGTTCCCCCGGTCGAGTCGATGCTCGACGCTCACGGAGCGATCACGACCTTGCCAAAGAACTGCCGCTCCTCGATGAGTCGCATGGCCTCGGCTCCCTCCTCCAGGGGGAGCACCTTGTCGACCACTGGCTTCAGCCGGCCATCAGCCACCATCGCCAGCAGCGCTTCGAGGTCCTCGCGCTTCCAGCCATTCGAACCACGAACGTCCATCTCGGCCGTCCAGATAAATCGAATGTCGGTTGGTGGATCGAAGCCAGCCGTGGCTCCACACGTAAGCAGCCGTCCGCCCATCTTCACCATCCGGAGGGTCTGTGGCCAGGTGTCACCACCGGTGAAGTTCACCACAACATCCCAGCCACCGCCGCTGAAAAGCGAGCCCGTGCGCTCCTTGGTGAACGCAGCGATATCGGTGGTCGAGTAGTCGACCGTCTCGTCAGCACCAATCGCCTCGAGCGCTGCGCACTTCTCGGCTGAACCGGCCGCTCCAACGACGTGCGCTCCGACCATCTTGGCCAACAACACACAACACGAACCAACACCACCCGACGCGCCAAGCACGAACACCGTCTCACCTTCGGACACGCCGCCACGGGTGAACATCATGCGATGGGCCGTTCCGTAGGCCACAGGTAGGCAACTGGCATCGGCGGCAGAAACGCTGTCGGGCAGTGCGATCAGTTGGCGAGCATCGACAATCACGTACTCGGCATACGCGCCCCACTTGGTGTCGCCAATCATTTGGATTCGGCCGTCGTCGGTCCACTGAACAGGGTCGACCAACACTCGGTCACCGGTCGACCAGCCGGTGACGCCAGCTCCAAGCAAATCAACCGATCCAGCGGCGTCACAGCCCGGGATCATCGGCAGAGGTGTCTTGATACCGGGCATACCCCGACGGGTGAAGACATCGTGATAATTCAAAGAGCAGGCTTCGACCGCTACGCGCACCTCGCCCGGCCCCGGCTCGGGTGTGTCGATGTCGCGGTACTCGAGCACCTCGAGCCCACCGTGTTCCTCAAACACCACTGCCTTCATCCGATTCCTTCCGTCTTCTCGCCGCATCCCGGGGAGACCCGGAATCTAGTGGCCTACTGTCCTGGCTATGAAGACAGAGAACACGGGAAGGCCGCTTCTTCGGGCAGAAGACCCATCGCTGCTGCGCGGTCATGCAATATTCACCGCCGACGTTCGCGATCCCCTTTTGGACGGCGCCGCCTTCGTTGCCTTCGTCCGCTCCCCTGTTGCGGCCGGCATCATCACCAACATCGACGCCACAGGGGCACGTGACATGCCCGGCGTACTCACCGCCGTCACCGGCACCGACATCGACGACCTCGCCCCCTACAGCCTGGCGTTTGGCGAAGCGCAACCACTGCTGCCGTCGACCAAGGTCAGCTTTGCCGGGCAGGTGGTGGCGGCCGTCGTTGCTCGCACCGAAGCCCAAGCCGTCGACGCCACCGAGATGGTGACCGTCGAGATCGACAGAACCCCCGTGGTCCTCGATCTCGACCATGGTCCGGTTGTCGAAGAAACCAGGGTCGAGACCACTCACGACCCGAGCGCATTCGAAGCCGACATTGTCGTCGAACTCGAGCAGTTCAGTCCCCGCCAGGTACCGGCCCCGATCGAGGGCCGCGCCATCGCCGCCGTCGAGCACGACGGTCGGCTGCTGCTCTGGGCCGCCACCCAGACCCCGCACGCCTATCGAGGCAATCTGGCCAAACTCTTCAGCTGCGAAACCGACGCCATTCGGGTTATCGCGCCGTCAGTAGGCGGTGGTTTCGGTGGCAAAGTCAGCCGCACAGCCGAGGAGTACCTGGTACCGATCTTGGCCAAGCTCCTCGGCACGGCCGTGCGGTGGAACGAAACTCGCTCGGAGTACTTCGCCACCGCTACCCAAGGTCGAGGCGAGCGCCTGACCATTACGATGGCTGGCACCAAAGAGGGCCGCATTACGGCCCTGCGAGCCGAGATGGTGAAAGATGGAGGCGCCTTCCCCCTGGTCGGGGTCATGTTGGCCGAGGGTTATACCAAGAAGATCGCCAACGGCTGCTACGACATCGCCCACGTCGAGTGGAACTCCCGCGGTGTGCTCACCAACCGGCCACCAACCTCGGCCTATCGAGGTGCCGGTCGCAGCCCATACATTGCTGCCCTCGAACGGACCGTCGATCGCTTCGCCGCTGCCGCTGGCCTCGATCCGCTTGACGTTCGTCGCCTCAATCTGATTCGGCCCGAGCAAATGCCCTACGACACGCCGACCGGTGCTCGCTACGACGAGGCCGACTATCCGGCCGACCTCGAGCGGGCCATTGAAGCCATCGGCCTCGACGAGGTCAGGGCCGACCAAGCCCAACGCCGGGCATCAGGCCAGCGGGCCCTTGGCATCGGGTTTGCCTGCTACAACCACATGACAACGGGCGGCGGCGGCGAAGAAGCGTCGGTCACCGTACGCCACGATGGCTCGGCCGTCGTCGTCACCGGCAGCACGTCCCAAGGTCATGGACACGCAACGACCTGGGCTCAGATCGCATCCGACGTTCTCGGCATCGCACCCGATCAAATTCAAGTGGTCGAAGGAGACACCGACGCCATCAGCACCGGGGTCGGAGCGGTTGGCTCACGGTCGCTGCAAACCGCAGGGATGGCCATTCATCGGGCTTCGAACGAGGTGGTCGAGGAAGCAAAACAGTGGGCTGCCGATCTGCTGGAGGCATCGCCTGACGACATCGTGTTGACGACCGGCGTCGGGTTCCACGTCGTTGGCACTCCGGCCCGGACGGTCGACTGGGGCCAGATCGTTGAAGCATCTACCGACGACGACCTGACCTGCGGCGACTTCTACGACACCGAGGGCAAGAACACCTTCCCATCAGGGGCGCATGCGGCCGTCGTCGAGGTCGATACAGAAACCGGCGCAGTGCGCCTGCTGCGACTTGTCGGAGTCGACGACGCCGGCACCATCGTGAACCCCATGATTGTCGAGGGTCAGATCCACGGCGGCATGGCCTCAGCCATCGGTCAAGTTCTGGGCGAGGTGATTGCTCACGACGAACACGGCAACCAACTCACCAGCAGCTTCATGAACTACCTGATGCCAACGACCGATCAGCTACCCAGTTTTGAGCTGGTGCCGTCCGCCATCGCCAGCAGCTTCAACTCGTTGGGCTTCAAAGGAGTCGGAGAGTCAGGCACCGTTGGCGCAACCGGAGCCGTCCACAACGCCGTGATCGACGCCCTAGTAGGCGTCGATCACTTGGATTTGCCGTGCACTCCGGAACGAGTCTGGACGGCAATTACCAACGCCACCCGCTAAGCGAGCCGGCTGGCTAGACGACTCGACTGGTCCGACAACACAACTGGTCAGACAACACGACTATTCGCCGAAAGCGCAGCTCGTAACGACCCCGTCGCTGACCTGGCAGAAGACCGTCACCGTCGGGGCCAGCAACATGTTGAACGAGTCGCCGCCGCCGTAGCTCAGACTTGGGGTGTCCAGCTCGCCGTCAGGGATCGGTACCCACAGGTCGAACTGGGCCCGAACGTCGTCAGGGGCGATCGGCTCGGCTGCCGCCTCGTCACCAGTTGTCAACGCAAGGAAGAAGGTGCCGACCGCGGCCGTGTTGCTCGCAGCAGGATCAAGGCCGCGGTCCCAACGAGTCCGGCATACGGGCGTCACGTAGCCTGACAGCGACGCTTGGGCCGCGAAGATGTCCTCGATATCAGCGTCGGGATCATTCAGTGTCTCGATCGCTGCCAACAGCCCGACAGGAGCGTCGTCGCCTAGCGCCGCGGCCAGATCACCCGTCTGAGAGAACCCGAGATAAAAGAGGTAGGCGTCGCACAGTTCGATGACGTCGGGGCCGTCACAGCTGAACGGCATTGACGTGCCAGCATTGAAATCGCCGAGTATCGGATCACTCGTGCCGGAGCGTTCGATGTTCTCGGGTGACTCCGAGAAACGAAGGAGCAAGGTTCCCCGTTCCATCCCGTCCGCCAACTTGCCAACCCAGAACGCCAATCCATTGGCATCGGGCTGGCGACCCAGGACGTTTTCATAGAGCTGGGTCACAAAGCCCTCGTCGTCGACTGCTCCATAGCGGGCTTCGAACTCGGCGCTCGCCACGAAGAAGTCGGCCATTCTGGACAGCGTCCAGCGGGCCGTCGAGTACTCGAGCAGCCAGAAGTTGAAGCCATCGGCCTCCGGGGTACGACCAAAGGCGGCCACGTAGAGCCGAGCGACCGCGTCGGAGTACTCGTCGCAGCCCGTGTCGGTGTAAGGCGCTCCCGGTACCTCAGCCTGACCCGGGCCGGTCAAGCCAAGGACTCCGACCAAAACGGCTAGGGCCATAACGATTCTGCGCATGACAGCTCCCTCATCAGGTCGCCAAAAAGGGGTGACGACCAGCGAAACCGTAGAGAACACTCGTCGCCCGTCGGGTGACTCTTCTACGATCCCGACATGACCGAACCCTTTCTCGAAGGCACAACGGTGCTCGACTTCACCCAGTACCTGGCCGGCCCAGCCTGTACTCGCCTGTTGGCCGAGTTGGGTGCCAACGTCATCAAGGTCGAAGCCTCGCCATCGGGCGACCCGACACGAGACCGGCAGCCCATGGTCGATGGCCGAGCGGGACTTTTCGTTCAACAGAACCGAGGGAAACGCAGCTTGGCCGTCGACCTGCGACACCCCGAAGGAGTGGCTCTGATCAAGGATCTCGCGGCCAAGGTTGATGTGGTTGTCGAGAACGCGACGCCGGGCGTGATGGCACGAAAGGGTCTCGGCTACGACCACCTGGCCGCTATCAACCCTTCGATCGTCTACGCATCGATCTCGGGCTTCGGCCAATACGGGCCCTACAGCACACGCAAGTCGTTCGACTTCATCGCTCAGGCCATGTCGGGGATGATGCACATGACGGGCGAGCCCGATGGCCCGCCCTACTTCGTTGGGGTCGGCTTGGCTGACACCAACGCCGGGGTGCACGCCTTCGCCGGCATCGGCTATGCGCTCCTTCGCCGACACCGCACCGGCAAGGGTGCCCACATCGATGTCGCCATGACCGATGCCATGTTCCACATGCACGAGTTCGCAGTGCAGGCCTCGTCGCTCGACCCGGACGTCGTCCCGCTTCGCCAGGGTCGCCACTATCAGCCTTCAGCGCCGGCGGGCACGTTCCGCTGCTCGGGCGGTTGGATCGTTCTGTTGTGCACCGACCAGCAAGTCGATCTGCTTTGGCAAGCGATGGGGCGCTCGGATCTGAGTGATGACCCTCGCTACGCCACCAATCCTCTCCGAGTGCAACATCGAGCCGAGATCACCGAGCTCTTGGAGGACTGGTTGGCCACCTTCGACGGTGTCGACCAGGCGCTCGACGCGCTGGTTGAAGCCGGCGTCCCCGCCGGAAAGGTGATGAGCCCGGCCGACGCGGTCAACGATCCCCACTTCATCGAGCGGGGAACCGTTCGCACCATCGACGATCCCCACCTCGGTTCGTTCTCGGCTCCGGGTTTCCCTATCAAGTTCGACGGCGCCCCGATCGACCCGCCGCTGGCAACGGCCAGCCTTGGCGAACACAATCATGAGGTACTCACCACCCTGTTGGGGTGGACGGACGCGCAAGTTGCCGCCGCCGAAAGCGCCGGAGTACTCACCAGCGCCGAACGTTGAAGGCTGCGCAAAAACCATGAGCGATCCTGCGGTGGCGACGCCGTTTGACTGAACAGAACAGAACAGAACAGAACAGATCAGGGCAAGAGCGCTGGGCTATCGGCCAGCCCAAGAACCGACGCGGTCAGGGCCGGCTCAGGGCGGTGGAGATAGAAGCCTTGCAGCAGATCGCAGCCCAGCTCGCCTAGCACCCGAACATGTTGTTCGCTCTCGATACCTTCGGCTACGACCGTCATTCCCAGGCGGCGAGAGAGTCCAATCACCGATTCGACAATGGCAGTATTCACCGGGTCGGTGCCAAGGCAATCGATGAAACCTCGGTCGATCTTGACCACCTCGAAGGGGAGATCACGTAGATGTCCGAGCGATGATGCGCCCTTACCGAAGTCGTCCATTCTTGGACTCAGGTTGATCGAGAGCGTGGCGTTCGGCTCGCGACGCAACCACGGCCCAACCGCTTCGAAGGAACGAGCGATGACCTGATCACCGAGTCGCCCCATCAACCCGGCGGCATCGGCCACATCGAGGAACTCGGCTGGCAGCAGCCGGCCACGGGTCGGATGATCCCAGCGAACGAGCGCCTCGACGGCCACAAGGTTCCGGTCGGTGTCGAAGATTCCCTGAACATCGACATCGAGCACGCCGTGCTCGCCAGGGACGCCGTCCGATCCCCCGTCATCGAGGGCCGCGTGCAACTGCGACTCCATCTCGAACTGCGAGGTCATACGTCGTTGCAACTCATGATCGAAGACCACATACTGGTTGCGGCCCAAGTCCTTTGCCTTATAGGCCGCGGCGTCAGCGCGCTTCATCATTGTTTCGGCCGTGCTGTCGCGTTGATCACTCGACGAGATCCCGACCGAGCACGACACAATCATCTTCCGCCCCGCGATCAACATCGGCTCGTTCACCGCTCCGGTGATCACACGGGCAAAGAGCTCCAGGCTTGTTCCGGGCTCGATATCAGACAACATGATGCAGAATTCATCGCCGCCGAACCGGGCGGCGAGATCCGACTCGCGGATGCAACCGCGAAGCCGATCGGCGACTTTTTGAAGGAGGGCGTCTCCGGTCGCGTGACCGAGACTGTCATTGACCGACTTGAAGTTGTCGAGGTCAAGGAAGGCCACGGCGACCGGGGCGCCGGCCGCAAGTTTGGCCGTGAGCCTCGACTCGAATGCCGACCGGTTCGCCAGCCCGGTCAGCAGATCGGTCTCGGCTCGGCGTCGCAGCTCGGCTGCGAGGGCATGGACCTCTCTGCTCCGCTCGACTTCGTCGGTGACGTCGCGCTCGACCGTGTACGCCCGCTGTTCGACGGCGTCGATGGTGGTGATGCAGTCGAGCTCTACTCGGGAGCCGTCAGCGCGGAGCCCGGGAATGCTCCAGCGCCCAACCCCACCGTTCTCGGCGAGACTCCTCGGGATGGCGTCGTAGAGGCCCCAACCGTCGGGATGCACTAACTCCCGAGCTGAACGACCGACAAGCTCGTTCATCGGCACGCCGTGTAAGCGGGAGGCGGCCGGGTTGGTTTCGAGGATCGTGCCTCTGAAGTCGGTGACGAGGAAGATGTCGGACGTCAATTTGGCCAAGTTCTGAAGATGAGCCAGCCGAGTCTGCACCAGCGCATCAGCCACCGCGTGCCGATCATCATGAAATACAAGTTTCATGACGTAGCTGCCAACAAGTTCGGTGCCGGCTTCCTGCAGACGCCGAGCCGCCGCTGGATTGACCGAGCTGATCATGCCGGTGTCGGCCTCGACCATGATCACGAGATCATCGACGGCATCGAGGTAGCGCTGCGCCCACTGGTTCCCTGAGCTATAGGAGGTGCCGGGAATGCCTGGCTCTCCTTGTTTATTTAGCTCGGACGGAAGGCGCATCAGAGAAAATCATCGGAGCGTTCTTGCCCTCCCTTAACCCAGACAGCTCCTTTACCTTTGGTATCTTATTGGATACCATGATGGCCATGGATGCTGCCGCTGTACTCCGTTCAGCCCGACTCGAGGCCGGACTCACCCTTCGAGCACTCGCTGCCTTGGCCGGCACCTCGCACGCAACGCTCTCGGCCTATGAGACCGGGTCGAAGGTGCCACGGACTTCTACCGTCGACCGCATCGTCGGCGCCGCCGGTTTCGCTCTCGACCGAACATTGGCACGCCGGGTCACGGGCGACGCTTCCCTCCCACGGGGCGAGGAGTTGGTCGCCGTGCTCGAGTTGGCAGCTGCCTTTCCTGCCCGCCACCACCCCACGCTCGACTACCCCGTATTCGGACGTTGAACCTGGTCGAGCGCATCGTGTCGCTCCATCATGCTCTAGACCAGGCCGGTACGCCGCACGCCTTCGGTGGAGCGCTGGCCCTGGCATGGTGCACTCAGCGGGCGCGAGCCACGATCGACATCGACATCAACCTCTTCGTCGACCATGACCGGGCCGACGCGGTCCTGCGCGCCCTACCTGTTGGCATAGGGGTAGACGATGCCGACCGCGAACGGATTGCGGCCGATGGACAGACACGGCTGTGGTGGGACACCACCCCGGTCGATGTTTTCTTCAACACCACGCCGTTCCATGCTGAGGCCGCGGGGCGAGCCAGAATCGAGCCCTTCGGCGGGGCCAACGTTCCGTTCCTGGCCTGTCGCGATCTCGCTGTCTTCAAGGCATTCTTCGATCGAACGAAAGACTGGGCCGACCTGGAGGAAATGGCCGACGCCGGAACCCTCGATGCAACGGCCGTGCTCGGAACGCTGACCCTCTACCTCGGCGGCGACGACCATCGCATCGCCAGGGTAAGAAGCATCGCGACCGCGACACCCCGCTAGCAGTACCGAGCAAGCACGTTCTCGGTGACCAACGCTACCGCCGGGTCGTCCAAGCCGAAAACCCAGTCGGTTGAGCCAACGGTCACCACCTCACCCGCGCCGTTCGAACACACCAGCATCACCGCGTTGCCGTGGCGGATACGGGCCAGGCTGTCGTCGTCGACATTCCCGCACAGACGTTGGGCGAGAAATTCGAGGTCACCTTGGTCACTCAGTGCTGCGATCGAGGCCGGGTACTCGCCGACGCCAAGATTGCTGGACGGGGCAAAGGCCACGATTTCGGTTGACGTTGGAAGGTCGCTCGCCTGCATCAGCAGATCGGGCGCTACCACTGGCTGCTGGTACTCATCGAAGGTCAACCGGCAGCCGACCGTCTCGTACCCCACAACGCCATCGTCGCCCCCAAGGAGATCGCCGTAGCGAAGATCGGACCCGGCGAACAGCCAATGGTCCGGTCGGTACACGGTGAAGCCGCCGGCGGCTCGGGGGGTCGCCTGTCCAAAGCGATGGTAGAGACCAAACGCCGATCCCGCCCCGATTACTCGCCACTCGGGCTGGCCAACCAGCGGATCGCACCACATCCCGCTCATCTTGGTTGGCTCGGCGGCCACGATCGGGTCGGTGTGCTCAGCCGAATACTTGTGACACACCATTCGATGCCCGAGCCCATCATCGGGTTCGTCTCCCTCCAGCCGAACCTGCCAGAACATGGTGTTGCCAGAGAAGCTGGCCAGATTTCCCCCTGCCGCCACGAACGCTTCAACCGTTTCTCTGGCCTCAGCCGACCAATACTCGTCGTGACCAACCGACACCACGAGGTCGTAGCCCTCGAGCAGCGCCGGCTTCAAGTCGGACGAGATTGCATAATCGAAGCTATGACCGCGGGCCTCGGCCCAGGCTGCGAATCGCCGTTCGTGGGTAAACCACCCGGTCGAGCCAATGGCCGATGGATAATTGTTCTCGGTGCGATAGGCCTGAAAAATGGTTCCGTCGCTGTCGGGCTCTTCACCCCAACGACGGGGTCGGGCCTTGCGGTCGTCGCGGTCGACCTCTGGCCGACACAGCATTCCTCGGGCGAACGGCCGGCGGAACGAAACCGCGTTCCCTCCGGTGTAGAGGCTCTTCCCGCCCCAGGTGTTGTAGGCGTTCCACGTATTGGTGGCGAGAACGAGCAACGCTCGCTGTCGCCGGGTTCCAGCCCGAACAACGAAGCCGGCATGGGAAACCTCTTTACCTGGCGGTGCGTCGTCGGCACGAAGTGTCACGAGGTAGAAGCCGCTGCCCCAATCGACACCAACCGGGATCTCAACCGCGGTCGGCCAGTCGCACCCGTCAGCGTCGGCATTCTCGGGGACCGCGTGGTACTCACCCTCGAAGCGGTCAGACCACACCAGCTCGCGAGCGGAACCCCATCGCTCAACCTCGACGGTGTAGCCGCTCGATGTCGTCGAGACGTGGAGCGGCATGGGCTGGCCGGGCCCGCAACTCAGAGGCCAGCAGTACCCCTCGATCGAGTCGAAGAAGGTCTGATCGTCGGAACGCTGCGGGACGGCTGACACTCGCCGAGACTAGCGCTCGAGGCTCACTGTCTCTGCAACACTGCGTGAGGGTGATTGCTACTGGAGCGCCACGTCCGTAACCTCGTGGGTGGGCAGGTTGGCGACACCTATCTTTGTGGGTGACGCCAACACATCGCAAGCAAAAGACGAGTGGAACACGTGCGACACAAGGAAAAGGCTCGCGAAGCATGACCATTGATCTTGGGATCGATGGTTTGTCAGCGATTGAGGAAATCGAGCGTGGGGGGTCAGCTCGCGTCTTCAAGGCGTGGCAAGACGATCTTGCTCGCCCCGTTGCGGTCAAGGTGTTGCATTCAGCCTGGGACGAGTCGGTGGCCCGCCGTTTCGATCGCGAGCGCAAGGCCATGGGCCACCTGTCGAACCATCCCGGCATTGCCGACATCTACGCCGCCGGGGCAACCCCTGACGGGTCGCCCTATCTCATCATGCCGTTCTACGAGCGAGGCTCGCTAGAACAACTTCTCCTCGACGATGGCCCGCAACACTGGCGCCACGCCACCGCCTGGATTGCGCCGGTAGCAGCCACGATGAGCGACGCCCACAGCGAGGGCATCATCCACCGCGACCTCAAGCCAGCGAACATTCTGATCGGTGACGATTCGCTGCCGAAGATCGCCGACTTCGGCATCTCGACACTGGCCGATGCCCACACCACGACCATGACGTCGGGCCTTACCTTTACCCCGTCGTACAGCCCCCCAGAGGCCTTCGCCACGTCATCGGCCACCGCCGCTCGCGACGTCTACGGACTCGGAGCGACGCTCTGGGCCCTCATGGCCGGCCGACCACCGTTCACCGCCGTCGACGAACGACCCGAGATTCATCAGCTCATTCACCGAGTGATGAACGAGCCAATCCTCGACCTCCGCCCTGCCGGCGTGCCCGACTCGGTTTGTGCCGTCGTCGAACGGGCCATGGCCAAAGACCCGGTATACCGGCAGGCCGACGCCCGTGACTTCCTGACCGAGCTCGAGGCGGCCATCGAGATCGCCGAAGCCTCTTCCGAGACCGCACTACCCCAGGCCAGCGTCGTGGCCTCGGCCGACGAGACACCACAGAACCCGGCGTGGGCCGGGGACACCACCATTCAGGTGAGCCCAGAACTAGCCATCCCGACCGCGCTGCCGATCTCGACTGCGCTGCCTGTCCCAACAACGCCGCCCATCCCAGCCACGCTGCCTGTCCCAACAACGCCGCCGATCGCAGCCATGCTGCCTACCGACGAGCCGCTTGGGGTCTCCGCCTTAGCTGACGCCCTCAGCACGACTGACGCGACATTGGCTGCAGAGAATCAAAGTCAGGCCGAAGCAGCGAGCCCGGTTGAAGTACGCGGCTCACTATTCCCTCGGCCAGACCAGACGATCGAAGTTCAGCAAGAGCCTTTCGTCGATGCGGCGGCCGGCCGACCCGCTGTGCAGTTCCGGGAGGCCACAGCACCGGCGAAATACCGGGCGCCGACCACCAACCTGGGCTTGGTGGTACGCATTGCCGCCGTCGCCGCATGGCTGATCGCCATGTTCGCCGTCGGCGCCTACGCCCTCTCTCAAAGGGGCGGCAGCGAGCCAACCCGGGTCACCACCGTGGCAACCACCGCCACCACGGCGACCACCGAGGCCCCGACCACCACCGAGCGGCCCACCACCACCGCCCGCCCAACGACCACCACCGAGTTCGAGGCCACGACCGAGGTAACGACACCGACCACTGCGGTTGAAACGACCCGTCGCGTTACAACTACCCGTCGCCCAACAACCACAACGACTACCACGACGACTACCACGACGACTACCACGACGACACCGCCGCCCGGTCCCACAACCTGCCCGACCTGGAACCCAGCCTGTGTAAGCGGCTGAGCTGGCCATTTTGGCACGCTGGGCGCTTGACGCCTACTCTCAGCGCAGGGCGAAGGAACGCATGTAAGCGGTGTTGTTGGCGAACGTGGAAGCAGTAGGTGTTGTGGGGTCAGACCTAGAAAGCCTGGAGGAGCCGAATCTGGTCGGCGATCTCGTGCTCCGGCTCGTCATCATTCTCGTCATGGTTGGCGGCCTCATCCTTGTGTCGACTCAGGCTCTCGGCTCGGTGGGAGACACCTCCGGGCCGGCAACGGCCCCGACCACCGCGGCCCCCGTGGCCACCACCCGGGCGGAGACCACGACAACCCCGACCTCGGCCCGGCCCACAGTCGGAGCCGAGGCAGTGCTCACACTGGCCCCGATCACGGTTCCCCCGATCACACTCTCCGAAGCCGAGATCGCAGCGATCGAGTCAGAAGAGGCCGAGGAATCGGTGCCAACACTCCAACCGCTCGGGGCGGCAAGCTCTGAGACCACTGACGTCTCGACGCCAGAGACGACAAACTCTTCCGAGTAGCTCCTCCTCGGTCTCAGCTGCACATACGGGAACTTCCAGCCGTCAATCGGCGTTCAAACACGACGTGGCCCTACCTTCACCCCCACCCGATCAGGGCTCACCGAACCGAGCCTGACCCAGCCAAGCCACATCCTCGGCTACGACGCCTCCAAAGCTGATCGAGAAACGCGGGTACGGCCGCGTCATGGTTGCAGCCATCGAGCGAGCCGTTGACTCGCGTTGGGATACCGCCCTAGCAAGAGCAGCCGAGACCAACAGCTCGCCGGCCGGACCACGAACGCGTGACGAACGCGTCGCCCTGGTGCGGTCGCGCTTTCGGCGCGAGCTGGTCGCTCTCGGAGCGGCAACGGGCGGATCGGCCGCGGTTCCCGGCGTCGGGACGGCGGCTGCCATTGGCATGACCGCTACCGAAATCGGCTGGACGGCCACCCGAGCCACCGACATGATCCTGACGCTGGCGGCCATTGACGGACACATCGATGCAACCCTCGAGCAGCGCAAGGCGTGGACGCTGGCCCTTTTCGCCTTCGACGGCAGCGGCCCCGACGCGGCGGCCGCCTCGTACAACCAGCTAGCTCGAGAACTCGATGCCCGCGGAGTCGGCAGCCGCGGTCCGCTCCCTCCCGCCCTGCTCCAAACCTTGAACCGTGCGCTCGCCCGGCGAGTGATCGCTCGGTACGGCGCCAAGAAGGGAGCCGCCATGCTGACCCGGCTGCTGCCCTTCGGTGTCGGTGCACTCGTCGGTGCCGCCTCAAACTTCCGCATGGTCGACACCGTTATCGACCGGGCCGACGGCTTTTTCAACGAGCTGGCGTACTGGCGGCGGATGCCACCCCCCACAGGAGAATCGACGACTTCACCGGAGCGAACCGATCTGTCACCAGCACTACCGCGTGATCCTCGGTCGGTGCTCGACATCGACTGACCCTCTAGCCTCGGCCCGACATGCGTTCCCGCACTCCCCCGCTTCAGGCCCAGATCGATTCCCCCAGGGCCTGGCTCACTGTTGTCGCCACGTTCTTCTCGTCGTTCGTCACGTTGGGCATCGCCTATAGCTTCGGGGCCTTCTTCCCCTCAATGGCGGACGAGTTCAACAGCACTCGCGGCGCCACCGCCATCATCTTTGGCATCACGACGTTCAGTTTTTTCTGGCTCAGCCTGCTCACGGGCCGAGCCGCCGATCTGTGGGGGCCTCGACCCATCTTGGTGCTCGGCGCCCTCTCGCTGGCCATCGCCCTACCTCTCACCAGTCGGGTGAACTCCCTCGAGGTCGGCTACGTGACCATCGGTCTTGGCGTCGGCCTAGCGGCTGCCTGCGGCTACATCCCGATGGTCGCAACCGTCGGCGGCTGGTTCGAACTACACCGAGCCACTGCGATCGGCCTGGCCGTCGCCGGCATCGGGGCCGGAACACTGGTGATGTCGCCCCTCTCAGCCCGACTCATCGAAACCTACGGCTGGCGCGACACCTACGTCATCTACGGCATCGTCGGGCCTCTGGTGCTGTTGGCCTGCACCGCATTGATCGCCCGACCACCCCAGCAGGGTGGTCCTCAGCCAGCTCGATTCGGCGAAGCGCTCCGCTCCCCCGTGTTCCGTCGTCTCTGGATGGCCGGGCTCAGCTCTGGACTGGCCATGTTCGTGCCCTTCGTCTTTGTCGGCCAATACGCAAAAGACGAAGGGGTCGACTCAGTGGCGGCCGCCAGTCTCATTGGGTTGATGGGCGGAGCCAGTGTGGTGGCCCGGGTCGGTTTCGGCAGCCTGGTGCGCCGGTTCGGGTCGCTTACCCTCTTTCGGTTTTGTTTCGTTCTAATCGCGTTCAGCTTCCTCGTCTGGTTCGTCGCTGGGTCGTCCTACGCCCTGCTGGTCGTGTTCGTCCTCGTACTTGGTGTCGGCTACGGCGGCTTCGTTGCCTTGAGCACCATCGTCACAGCCGAACGTATGGGCGTCCATGGGCTCGGTTCGATTCTCGGCGCGTTCTATACCTCGCAAGGCCTCGGTGGCCTGCTGGGCCCGCCCGCCGCTGGTTGGCTCATCGACCGCACCGACTCATATCAGCCCGTCATTCTCATCTGCTGCGCTCTCGCCGCGGGCGCCTGGCTGATCCTGGGCAAGCTACCCTCGGCGGAATGACTGACGTCACAGCTGTTGCGGCCGAGATAGATGCTTCCGTCGAAGGAATGAACATCCCGAGAGCGTTCTTGGCCATGCTTGCCAAAAACGGCGACAAGGTCGCATTTCGATGGAAGAACGACGACGACACATGGTCTGAGACCACGTGGGACGAATTCGCAGCCGACGTCGCAAAGGCGGCCAGTGGGCTCGGGGCTCGAGGCCTCGGCCGTGGCGACCGCATCATGTTGATCATCCGGAACGCCTACTCATTCCATGTCATCGACACCGCTGCCCTTTTCTGTAGCGCCACCCCAGTGTCGATTTACAACAGCTCCTCGCCAGAACAGATCGAGTACTACTGCAACGATGCGGGCGCGAAAATCATTGTCACCGAGGACGATGGCTTCTTCGAGGCCGTTGCCTCGATACGACCGAAGCTGAAGAGCGTCGAGGCAGTCTGCCTGATCGACGGAACGAGTGCCGCCGATTTCACCTACGCCGACCTCATGGCTGCCGATCCGGTCGATCTGGCCACGGCTGCCGCCATAGCCCAGCCGGACGACCTTGCCACCCTGATCTACACATCGGGCACAACTGGCCCGAGCAAAGGGGTGATGATCGACCACCGCAACGTCGTGTGGACGGTCGAGAGTCTGCGCCGGTCATTCGACTGGGATGCGGAAAAAATGGCCGGCATGCGGGTCATCAGTTACCTGCCGATGGCCCACATTGCCGAGCGAGCCGTCAGCCACTACCAGGCACTGATCGGCGGCCTCGAAATCACCTGCTGTCCCGACCCCACGCAAATTGTGGCCTACGCTGGCACCGTCAAACCTCAGATCTTGTTCGGTGTTCCCCGGGTGTGGGAGAAGATCTATGGCGGCGTGAACGCCGCCCTCTCAATGGATCCTGAAAAAGAGAAGGCGGTCGCCGACGGCATCGCCGCCGCGGCTCCGATCGTCGAAAAGATGACGATGGGCACCGCAACCGAAGAGGAGATCGCTACCTACGAGTTCCTTGATGCCGTCGCCTTCAGCACCATCCGTGAACTGGTCGGTCTCGATCAACTGGAGACAGCCATCACCGGAGCCGCCCCGATCCCAGCCGAAATGATGAGTTGGTTCCGCACCATCGGTGTACCGCTCTCGGAGGTCTACGGATTGTCCGAGACCACCGGCCCCATGACCTTCGAACCCTTCCGAGTGAAGTCGGGTTACGTCGGTGTCGCCTGCCCCGGCGTTGAAGTGGCTTTGGCCGAGGATGGCGAAGTGATCTGTCGGGGCGGCAACATCTTCCGCGGTTACCTGAATCTGCCGGAGAAAACGGCCGAGGTACTCGATGCCGATGGCTGGTTCCATAGTGGCGACATCGGCGAGTTCGACGACGAGGGCTATCTGAAGATCGTTGATCGCAAGAAAGAACTGATCATCACTGCTGGAGGCAAGAATCTCTCGCCAGCAAACCTCGAAGCCCGACTCAAGATGATGCCGCTCGTTGGTCAGGCCTGTGCCATCGGCGACCAGCGACCCTTCGTGTCAGCCCTGGTGGTCCTCGACCCCGACTCGGCTCCAGGCTGGGCGGCAGCTCACGGCATCGAGTACAGCTCGATGGACGAGCTGGCGGCTCATCCCGACATCATCAGCGAAATCGAAAGTCACCTCGATCAAGCGATGGAGGGCTTCAACAACGCCGAGCGGGTCAAGAAGCTGAAGATCATGGGCGCCGAGTGGATGCCCGATACCGAACTTCTGACACCGACATCCAAGCTGAAACGACGTGGCATCCACAGCCACTTCGCAGCCGCGATAGAGGCGCTCTACAACTAGGCGAGCGCCTTAATTCTCCGAGCCCTCGTCGGGTGGGCTGATCGTGCTGGGCTCGGTCGGTTCCGTCACTAGTCCAGAGATTTCGGTCACCAACTCAGAACTTCGGTCGGCGACGTTCACTTCGTCGCGGTCGCGTCCGATCAGCACGATCACCCCAACAGCCCCGGCCAACAAGGCGGTCGCCAGCACGAGCCACATGATCGGCGAACCGTTGTTTTCTCGCTCAGACTCCAGCGGGAGGAACGCATCGTCATCGGCTGCCACCGATTCAGAGTAGATCGGCCAGCCACCGCCGGCACCGATCAACCGCATCCCAAGCCTCCGGCAGCTCTCGGTGGTAGTGCCAGGTATGCCACAAGCCATCCCAGATCTGGCTGGTGACCGCGACTCCCAGCCGATCAAGTCGTTGGGCGAACGCCACAGCATTTGGGAAGAGCGCCTCGGTCGTGGTCGTCTGCAAAAGAATCGGTGGGAGGGCTGGCAGCTCAGGATCGGTGGCCGCGGCGGGCGAAACGAGGGCGTCGGCTGGATCGGCTGCACCGACGTAGGCGGCCAACATGGTCGCCAATCCGGCGTTGGTAGGCAGCCGGCGATGATCGAGGTGTGGGCACAAAAGCATGACGCCAATCGGTAGTGCTACCCCAGTGCGGGCCGCCTGCAAGGCAACGGCCAAGGCCAAACCAGCGCCGGCGGAGTCACCGGCAAGGGCCACAGGTCCCGGCGTTGCCCCAGATACCGCGTGTCCGTACACGGCAACGGCATCGTCGAGCCCCGCCGGAAACGGGTGCTCGGGAGCTAGTCGGTAGCCAACAGAAATAACACGTCGCGCTGGATCACCCGATCTGACGAGACGTGCCGTGATCGGTATCGATGTCCCCGGGCTCCCGAGGCAGTATCCGCCCCCGTGCAGATACACCACGGTGATGGCGGCATCGTCACGACCGGCGACGAGGCACGGCACCCCGGCAATCGAAACCGGTCGATGATCAGTTTCGCCAACCGCTGTGTCCTCGCCCCACGATCGGTGTTGCTCCGCTCGCCAGCTGGCGACGGCCTGACGCCCAGCTGCGCTTTGATCAAGAATGTCGGGCACCGGGTCATCGTCGTGGGTGGAAGCCAGCCTCGCTCGAGCCTCCACCGACAACACGCCGCCGTTGGCGGTCCCGAAATCGGTCATTGAAACGGATCGCTGAAACGTTCGTCGCGTAGAAAGGCCTCATCGGTGAGGGTCTCGAGAAAAGCCAACAGAGCTTCTTTCTGCTCGGCACTGAATCCGAGACGAACCGGGTCGCCGTCGTCATCCCGCAATCGACGGCTGAGATTCGGATGGGCCCCAATGTCCTCGTTGTAGTGATCGATCACATCGGCAAGCCTCAGAAATCGTCCATCGTGCATGTACGGACCCGTGACCGCGATGTTGCGCAGCGATGCAACGCGGAAGCTAGCAAGCTGAGAAGCATCACCGGTGATCTCGTACACCCCGAGGTCCGGTACGTCCTCAGAACGGTCGATGCCGTTGTTCCCTTCGACGGTAGGAGGCGTGAGGAAGGCCGCGGTCGAATGGCAGCCGGCGCAGCCGCCGCCTCCATCGGCGAGCGGGCGAAAGAACAGCTGTCGTCCAAGATTCTCCCGTTCAGAGAACGCCGGGAAGTCGACCAGATTCGACGCAACCTGGGCCCGAGCCCGGTCGTAGGGCGCATCGGCGCTGACCATGGTCCGCATGAACTGGGCCAGCGCCTCGCCGACTCGTCCGATGGTGACTCCCTCGTCGCTGTAGCTGCCGGGCCCGAACGCCTCGATAACAAGCGGCTTGTAGTACGGCAGCGACAACACGCGAGCCGTCACCTCTTCGGGGCGGAGATTCAGTTCGATGGCGTCGCCGAACGGTTGGACCGCCTGTTCCTCCAGCGTGGCGGCACGCTCGTCCCAAAAGAAGCGACCATTTTCGCTGAACGCCACGTTGGCCAGCGACATCGAGTTACGTCGAGTGCTGAGGCCCGAGTTACCAACGCTACGGATAGTTCGATCGGTGAAGCTGTTTGATTGGAGATGACACGATGCACATGACAGTGATCGGCCGCTACTGAGATTGACGTCGTAGAAGAGCACTCGGCCCAACGTCGCCCCGGCATCGGTCGTTGGGTTCCCGACTGACTCGGTATCGAACTTGGCCACATCAGCAAAGTGGTCAGGGAGGCTGTTCGAATAGTCGTAGAGCTGTTCCGCGAGTACCGGCGATCGCTGGAAGAGCTGCACCCCCGACTCGACCTCCGTCGTCGTCGGCCCACCCGGCGAGGGCCGGCTCGATGGCTGAGTGATCGGCGACGTCGTTGCCGGCGTCGCCGTCGAATCACGTCCCTGTGTGCAGGCCACCAGAAGCCCGGCCAGAAGCAAGGGAACGAGCCAAGCCCAACGCTCGATCACCATCGTTGCCTCAGGAGGCTCTATGGGTGGCGACCCACTCGAGAAAGCGCTCGCGCTCCCATGTGTTCACGACGAGGTCTTTCGGCACCCAGCCGCGCTGTGCGGTGAGCACCCCGTATTCCATCCGGCCGAGGTCAGAGGTGTGATGGCTATCGGTGTTTATCACCAGCTTGACGCCTCGCTGAACCGCCCGTCGTACGACGTCAGACGCGGCGTCGAGGCGCTGTAATGCGCCGTTGATCTCGAGGGCAACGTCGAAGGTGAAGAGCGCTTCGAGAACGATGTCGATCTCGAGCTCGATGCCTGGACGGCGGCCGATGTATCGACCGGTGAGGTGGCCAATCGAGTCGACGGTCGGGTCGGAAATGGCCTTCACCAACCGTTTGGTCTGATCCTTGGCCGAACGGTCAAAGTGCGAGTGCACCGAGGCGACCGTGTAGTCGAACATGGCCCGGAACTCGTCCGAATAGTCGAGCCCGCCATCGGCTGCAATGTTGAGCTCGCATCCCCACAGCAGATGGAGGTCGGGGTACTTCTTCTGAATCTCGCCGATGTGTTCTCGGTGTTCGAGCATCTCTTCAGCCGATGATCCATTGATGGCCAGGTCTTCACCGTGATCGGTGATGGCCAAGTAGCGATAGCCGTTGGCTCGTCCCTCTTGAACCATCTCTTCCACCGTCGAACGGCCATCGCCCGAGCGGTCGGTGTGATAGTGCAGGTCACCCTGAATGTCCGAACGTCGGACGAGTTCGCCGTCGGACCCAACGCTCAGCAGGTCGGACTGCTCTGCCGCGGCCTCGACTTCCCCCGTGCCCTCGCGCAATGGTGGCGGAACGAAACTGAGTTCGAGAGCGGCGTAGATATCGGCCTCAGTTTTACTGGCGACGAGGGCGCCGGTCTCACCCTGATCGTCGACCTCGAAGAGCCCGTACTCGTTGAGTGTCATGCCTCGATCAATAGCTCGCTGACGCAGCGCGATGTTGTGGGCCTTGCTGCCGGTGAAGTAGGCAACGGCTGCTCCAAACTGGTCGGGTGCAACAACTCGCACATCCACCTGAAGACCTGAGGCGGTGAGAAAAGACGTCTTGGTTTCGCCGTTCACCACGATGTCTGCCACCTCGTGGTGGCTCACCACCCGCTCCATGACCTTGACCGGTTTGAGCGACGCCACCGTGATGTCGATGTCGCCAATGGTCTCGGAGAAGCGCCGCAGGCTGCCGCAGAAAGCGGCTTCCTTGACCTCCTTCATAGCGTTGAGGTCCGCAACCAAACGCTCGGCCAGCGGCAAGGCGTCAGCTATCGGCGTGCGCTTGTCTTTGCCGGTGAGGCCGAGGCGCTCGATGGCCTTGGCGATCTTGGCCTCACTGGTCGCTCCGAGGCCGACCAGCGTCCGAAGCTGCTCGCTCTCGATGGCGGCCTTCAGCTTCTCAAGGTTGTCGATGCCGAGCTCGGCCCGCATGAGCTTCAGTGTCTTCGGGCCCACCCCCGGTATACGGCTGAGTTCGACCACCGACGGTGGAAACTCGCGACGAAGGACTTCAAGCTTCTCGACCGAACCGGTGTCGATGAACTCGCGCACCTTGGATGCGGTGGCCTTGCCTACCCCTTTGATCTTGGTGAGCTCGCCAACCGAGAGCCCGGTGATATCTGAGGCCTGGCCTTCCAGCGCCTGAGCTGCATTTTCATAGGCACGCACCTTGAACGACTGTGGGCTCTCCTCGGCCAGGGTTGTCAGCCTTGCCAACTCGGCCAATACGGCCAAAACGTCGGCCGTGGATCGAGATCCGGCTGCGGTCATGATGACAAACGAGCCTTCACCAGGTCAGCAACGGTCCGGCCGTCGGCCCGACCGGCTACCTCAGCATTGATGCCTTTCATGGCCGTTCCCATATCGGCCTTCGATGTCCATCCGTTGGTAGCCAACATGGTCTCGACGAGGGTGGTCAGCTCGTCGTCGGACAGGCCAACCGGCAAATACGTCTCGAGAACAGCCATTTCAGCCCGCTCGTCAGCCGCCTTCTCGGCCCGGCCGCCGGCTTCGAATGCCTCGGCTGCCTCGACTCTGCGCTTCACCTGAGCGTTGATGACCTTCAGAACGCCATCATCATCGAGAGTCACTGCTTCCTTCCCGGAAACTTCTGCCTCTTGCACGGCGGCGATAACCGATCGTAACGATCGGAGGGTGAGGGCATCCTTCGCCTTCATGGCTGCCGTCATGTCGGCCCTGATGGTGTCGATCAACATGCCCTCGATCGTAGGCGCACCTCCGCGTCTAGGTTGTTGCCGTGTCCTCAGAGCCTTCGGGTTCCTCCGCCCACAGTTCTCCAGCCCACACTTCCATGGGTCCTGTTTCTCGCGCTCACGACTCGACGACAAGCAGCGTCGTTCTCGACAGTTATGCGGCCAAGCGGTGTCCGGTTCGAGTTGTTTTCGATCAGATTCCACCTCCGGGGGTGAAACCCCTGGATGTCTCACCGGCCGTCGAACTTCGACTCGCTGACGGCTCGCTGTTCGAGGAGCAAGTCCTCAGTGAGCTGAGTAACCGACGCGAGGTCATCGAAGTCGATGACCCGGCGCCAACCATGGAGGCCATGGTTGCTGGGGCACCAGTGATCGCCGGGGGGCACCTGCCGAATGACCTCGAGCGAGGGCGCAGTGGCCGACCCGACTTGCTGGTTCGGGCTGATCTGCCTGACGCTGACGGACGGTGGCGGTATTACCCGGTCGAGGTGAAAGCCCACCGCGTGCTCAGGCGGGCAAATGGAGCAACAACCTATACATCGGCCCTCACCGACCTTCGCCCTCGGGCGGTGATCGCCCTTGCCGATGTCGCCCCAATCGGTGCTCGCCACCGAGAAAACGGGCTGCAACTTGCCCACTACCACCGCATGCTGCAGGCGCTGGACCGAGCGAGCAGCGAAGCACTGGGCGGTGTCATAGGCCGAGAACGCAGGTTGTTGTGGCTCGACCTCCAGGCCCCGGATGGCCAGCGGCCCTCGCTGCTCGAACGCTACGACCACCTATTCGGGCAACGCATCGATGCCATCAGTGCCGCCAGCGAGGGGAACTCACTCGTTGAACCGGTGAAGATTCGCGACTGCGACGAGTGTCCTTGGAGGGATCACTGCTTGCCTCTCTTAGCCGAACGCCGCTGTATCAGCACCGTGCAGGGCATTGGCTACCGAGCTTGGCGGCACTACCGCGACCGAGGGGTATCAACCATCGAGGAACTCGCAGCATTAGGGCAGCCACCCGATCCTGACGACTACGCCCTGCCTGCCGAGTTGGTGAGTCAACACATCGACGCAGCCCGGGCCCTGACCATCGCCCCCGGATCGGCGTTGCTACGGCGCCAGCTGTCATCTCTTCACGTCGCCCGCTTCGATCGAGAGATCGACATCGACATGGAGAGCGAGTTGGGGGGCGAGGCCTACCTCTGGGGTACATATGAGGCTGCCACCGGCCGAGCGACCGTGGACGCTGACTGGTCGCCAATTGCCCCGTTGGCCTCAGCTCGCGTTTTTGTCGCCTTTTGGACCCGTATCAACCAGCTCAGGGCTGATGCTGCGGCCGCTGACCAGAGCATCGGATTC
This sequence comes from Acidimicrobiales bacterium, assembly GCA_047638695.1. Taxonomy (GTDB): domain Bacteria; phylum Actinomycetota; class Acidimicrobiia; order Acidimicrobiales; family SZUA-35; genus JAHECQ01. The sequence continues at coordinate 84,955 of JBLINY010000006.1, forward strand.
TATTGCTGGCACGACGACGCGGAAAAGACGGCGTTACGCCGAGGAGCTCAGGCCGCCCGCCGCGTTCTCGGCCATGCCTCGGCGCCAGCAGACGTTGAGGCGTTCTTGGCCGAGGGCCTCATCATCGATCTTTGCCTGATCGCGAAACGCGACCTCATCACCGGCCTATCGAAAAGCCTCAAGGCCGTCGCTCCCCTGGCCGGGTTCTCGTGGCGTGATGTTGATCCCAACGGAGCCACCTCGATGGTGTGGCACGCCAACGCAGTCGACCCGAGCCGCACCGCCGCCGACCAAGCGCAGTGGCGACAACGCCTCATCGATTACAACGAAGACGACGTCAGGGCCGAGGCGGCCGTGCGCCATTGGATGCGCACCACCGAGTTCATGTCAGCAGAGGCCACCGACTGAGACATTGCTCGGCGGCGAACTAGAGGGTGCGTACCGCGGTAGCTGCCACCGTGACATCGAGCTTTCGCATCTGCTCGAGCAGACGCAGCTGGTTGGCCGAAAGCTCCTCATACTTCCGCCGAAGCATGAAATTCCGTGTCCCCTTCCGGGGCCGTAGGCCACGGGCCGCAGGCTCGCCAATGACGTCGATCTCTCGACGGCTTCCCACCACAAGCTCAGCGAACGCTCGCTCGACCTCAACCGACGCGTATACCTGGATCGAACCGGAGTCGTCGGCGATCGTGGCCACGGTGCCGTCAATCGGACCGCCGGTGATTAGTCCGGTGACTTCGCCGACCAACGTGCCGCTGACCCGACCCCGGTCGCGGGCCTTGTCGAACTCGGCGATCGAGTGCGTGCGGCCCTGCAACTTGCTCGACGGATGTGCGTCACCCTGCACGCCCTGCCAGTGACCCGGCCACGTGTCAGGCCGCTGCACATCGATCCGCCACTCGTCGGGCATCGCCAGCAAGTCGACTGTTTGGTCGAGTCGCACGCTTTCGAAGATCCCATGGTCGAGCCACGGTCGGGCTGAGTCCGGATCGTTGACACCGCCCGATTCGATTGTCTCCGACACCAAATGCAGCAGATCCGAGACCCCGACACACCACAGCTGCAGCTCAGCTTGATCGTAGTACGTGTGGTAGATCCGCCCGCCGGGATGTTCTGGCGTCTCGAGTTCAACCCAAACACCGGCCTTTTCGATGTACGCCATCGGGGCGCACACCATTGGATAGCCAAGGGCTGTGTCGCGATCGTGTACGGCCCGCACCTCGTCCACCCGGTAAAGCCCATCGAAAAAGAGCGAGCCAAAGCTCTGTGGCAGCCAAGTCGACCAGAGATGGTGCAGTTCTGCCGGAAGCCGGAGGCCACCCATCGCCCGCTCGAGGTCACCAAGCTGTCGCCCGATGCCCTTGATCTTCTTTCGCCTCGACACCGAGATGCCAAAATCGCTGGCCACGAGGGCATACCGCTCGACCGCCTCCTCGAGCAGAATCATGTACACACCTCCACAAGCCACCTTCCACCAAACCGAATAGAAACCATCGCCAGGCCCCAGGTTGGACCCTCAGACACCCTTGGTCAGTGGGTAAAGCTGTGGAGCGTGCTACCTCACGACGCTGCTGCCTA